>JAQGNK010000124.1 GCA_028291905.1 Polaromonas sp. | reverse complement strand
GCGCGTCCAGCCAGACGTAGAAATACTTGCCCGGCGCGTCGGGAATCTCGATGCCGAAGTAGGGCGCGTCCCGGCTGATGTCCCAGTCGCCCAGGCCTTCGCTCTGCGTGCCGTCCGGGTTGGTGCGCACGCTGAACCATTCCTTGACCTTGTTGGCAACCTCGGGTTGCAGCTTGCCGTCCTGCGTCCAGCGCTCCAGGAATTCCACGCAGCGCGGGTCGGACAGCTTGAAGAAGAAATGCTCCGAGCTTTTGAGCATCGGCACCGCGCCCGACAGCGCCGAATACGGGTTGATCAGGTCGGTCGGCGCATACACCGCGCCGCAGACCTCGCAGTTGTCGCCGTACTGGTCCTTGGCATGGCAGCGCGGGCATTCGCCCTTGATGAAGCGGTCGGGCAGGAACATGTTCTTTTCGGGGTCGAAGAACTGCTCGATGGTCTTGGTTTCGATCAGCGAGCCGTCGGGGTTGTCCCGTAGGTCGCGGTAGATCTGCCGGGCGAGTTCATGGTTTTCCGGCGAATCGGTCGAGCTCCAGTTGTCAAAGCTGATGTGAAAGCCGTCCAGGTAGGGCTTGCGGCCGGCGGCGATGTCGGCCACGAACTGCTGCGGCGTCTTGCCGGCCTTCTCGGCGGCAATCATGATCGGCGCGCCGTGGGCGTCGTCGGCGCCGACAAAGTTCACCGCGTGGCCCTGCATGCGCTGGAAACGCACCCAGATGTCGGCCTGGATGTATTCCATGATGTGGCCGATGTGGAAATTGCCATTGGCGTAGGGCAGGGCGGTGGTGACGAAGAGTTTTCTTTTTTCTGTGGTCATAGTCGGTCGATCAATTCGCGGGCGGTAATGATGGGGTAGCTGCCTTTCAGCGCCAGCACGTCCTTGTCGCCCGAGACAATCATCTCGACATGGTGCTGGTCGTAAAGTGCAAAAAGGTAATCGTCTTTTTTATCCCGGCACACGCTTGGCAGGGGATGGGTCAGGGTTTTCAGGTCGCAGTTGCTGCGTATTTCTTCCAGCAGCGCCAGGGCCAGTTTTTCACCTCCAATGACGTGCGCCAATACCTTGGGCCTGAACAGCGCCACTGAGAGTTCCTCCAGCTGTTCATCGCAGCTGATCCATTCGATATGCTGCATTCGCCAGGCGGCCATGACCAGCCCAGGCGGGCTGGCCAGCTTGAAGGTCGATGAAATCAGGAGGTTGGTGTCAATCGCAAACTTCATGACTCGGCTGGCTTGTTGCCTGCTGCCTCAGCCGAGGCTGCCTTGGCGCTTATTTCCGCACGGGCTTCCTCCAGGGCCTGGCTGGCCAGTGCCTGCGCTTCGTCGTCGCTCAAATCCTCGAAGCCTTTGGCGAACTGCGCCCACAGCTTCTCGAATTCCCCATCATTCTTGCGCCGCATGCGCTCGAAAGTGGCCATATCGACCAGCGCGGCGACCGGCTTGCCGGCCTTGGTGATGACGATGCTGTCGTGCCGGTATTGCACGCCGTTCAGTAATTCGCCCAGGTTCTGGCGGACATTCATGGCGGTGGCTTCGCGTAGCATGGCAACTCCTTTGGTTATGCAGGTTGTATCAACCATATCAATTAGCATGGCTTGGGGCAAGAATATCATGATTTGGAAAAAACTGAAGCGTTGAGGGTGCTATGGTTTAAGTAGCTGCCAGCGCATGCAGATAAAGCGCTTGAGCCCTAAAATGCTTACATCAAAGGCCTGGGCAGCTTAGTGCGCGCCGACAGCCGGAAATGCAAGGCCATTGAACGCAGCAATACCCGGCGGCCGGCGCCTGGCACCTGTTACCTGAAACGCTTTGCCCAGGCGCGGCGTTAGACTTCCCCTCAACCCCCGGCAGTCCGCGCGCCTTCCTTGAAAACCGGCGCCCTGCCTTGTCAACCCCACATGGAGATTTACCCGATGGCTGTAGAACAACAGGCAATTCTGAACGCGCTGCAAACCGTGCTCGACCCCAACACCGGCAAGGATTTCGTCTCCACCAAGGCGCTGAAAAACCTGCAGCTCAACGGCGACGACGTGGCCTTCGACATCGAGCTGGGCTACCCGGCCAAAAGCCAGATCGCCGGCCTGCGCAAGAGCCTGATCGCCGCCGTCAGGGGCGTGGCCGGCGTGGGCAACGTGTCCGTCAACATCACGGTGAAGATTGCCAGCCACAGCGTGCAGCGTGGCGTGCAGCTGTTGCCCAATGTGAAGAACATCATCGCCGTGGCCTCGGGCAAGGGCGGCGTGGGCAAGAGCACCACCGCCGTCAACCTCGCCCTGGCCCTGGCGGCCGAAGGCGCGGCGGTCGGCCTGCTGGACGCCGACATCTACGGCCCGAGCGTGCCGATGATGATGGGCATCGAAGGCCGGCCCGAGAGCATCGACGGCAAGAACATGGAGCCGATGGAAAACTATGGCCTGCAGGTCATGTCCATCGGCTTCCTGGTCGCGCAGGACGAGGCCATGATCTGGCGCGGTCCGATGGCCACGCAGGCGCTGGAGCAGCTGCTGCGCCAGACCAACTGGAAAGACCTGGACTACCTGATCGTCGACATGCCGCCCGGCACCGGCGACATCCAGCTCACGCTGAGCCAGCGCGTGCCGATGACCGGCGCGGTCATTGTCACCACGCCCCAGGACATCGCCCTGCTCGACGCCAAGAAGGGCATCAAGATGTTCGAGAAGGTCGGCGTGCCGATCCTGGGCATCGTCGAGAACATGGCGGTCCACATCTGCAGCCAGTGCGGCCATGCCGAGCACATCTTCGGCGAGGGCGGCGGCAAGAAGATGGCTGCCGACTACAAGATGGACTACCTGGGCGCGCTGCCGCTGGACATGCAGATCCGGCTGCAGGCCGACAGCGGCATGGCCACGGTGGTGGCCGACCCCGACGGCGAGGTGGCCGGCATTTACAAGGCGGTGGCGCGCAAGGTGGCGATCACGGTGGCGGCCAAGTCCAAGGACTTCTCGGCCAAGTTCCCGACCATCACCATCAGCAAGAACACCTGAGCGGCTCATGGCCTGCCGTCATGGCCGCGCAGGCGGCAAGCCAGCCAGGCGGCCGACCGGGCCAAGCGACAAAAATCGTCCAGGCAGCGCGCAAAAATGCTTTTCAGCTGTTGCCTGATTTATTTTCCACCGCCAGATGAACCTGCTCACGTCCCTGCGCTACCTGGTCGCGTTGGCCGAGCACCGGCATTTCGCCCGCGCCGCGCAGGCCTGCCACATTACCCAGCCAGCGCTGTCCAATGCCTTGCAGGCATTGGAAAAAGAATTCGGCACGCCCATCGTCAAGCGCGCCCGCAGCTACGCCGGCCTCACGCCCGAGGGCGAACAGGTGCTGCAGGCGGCCCGGCGCATGCTGCACGAGCATGCGCTGCTGCAGCAGGAACTCGCCAGCAGCGCCGATAAACCCAGGGGCCGGCTACAGCTCGGCGTAGTGCCGACGGCGGTGCCGGTGGCCGCCCGCTTTGCCGCGATGCTGCAGGCCGCGCAGCCGGGCATCGTCCCGGTAGTGCGCTCGCTGAGTTCGCAGGAAATTGAAGAGGGCCTGGAAAACCTGTCGCTCGACCTGGCGCTGGGCTTTATCGGCCGGCTGGCGACGGCCGGGCCGCTGGCGGTGCTGCCGCAATACAGCGAGCATTATTTCCTGGTCCGCCGGCGGCGGCAGCTTGCCGGGGCTGCTGGCGCGACCTTGCAACTGGGCGCGGCGATGCGCTGGGCCGACGCGGCAAAGCTGCCGCTGTGCCTGCTGACGCCCGAGATGCACAACCGCAGCCTGGTCGATCAGGCCTTTGCCCAGGCCGGCAGCGTGGTGGCGCCGGTGATGGAAACCAGCTCGGTGCTGACGCTGGCCCTGAGCGTGCTGGCCGGCGATGTCTGCAGCGTGCTGCCCGGCGCGCTGGTGGGCGCGGTGCGCAGCCAGGGCGAGCTGGAGGTGCTGCCGCTGGTCGAGCCCGAAATGGTGACGCCGGTGGGGTTCATCTATCTGGCGAAAGCTCGGGCTTCACGGGCGCTTGAGGCTGCGCTGGGGCTGGCGATGGATGAGCGCTGGTTGCACGAAGTGGCCTGGCATAGCGGCGCGCTGAAGAACTGAGTTTTCAGGTAACTTGCTGGGGGCTTGGCCGCCTTGGACGCAAAAAAGATGGCATCCCATTAGACTGGCATCGGTAAAAACCCTGTACCGGGGCAATTCTTCCGGAGAAAAATCATGCAAAGAACCGCTTTAGTGGTGGGCGCCAGCGGCATTGGCGGCAGCAGTGTCGCGCGCGAACTGATCTCGAACGGATGGATCACCTATGGGCTTGCGCGGCAGCCGACACACGACGTGGCCGGCTTGCGCCCGGTGGCAGCGGACCTGCTCGACCCTGCCAGCCTGGCGGCCGCGCTGCAAGCGGTGGCGCCGACCCATGTGTTCATCACAACCTGGATGCGCCGTGCGACGGAAGCCGAAAACATCGAGGTCAATGCGGCCATGGTGCGCAACCTTCTGACGGCATTGGCGCCCCGCAAAACCTTGCGGCATGTGGCGCTGGTCACGGGCCTGAAGCATTACCTGGGCCCGTTCGACGCGTATGCGACCTCCGGCACGCTGCCGGACACGCCCTTGCGCGAAACCCAGCCGCGCCTGCCGGTCGAGAATTTCTATTACGCGCAGGAGGACGAGGTGTACGCCGCTGCCGAGCGCGACCGTTTCACCTGGAGCATTCATCGGCCGCATACCGTGATTGGCCGGGCGGTCGGCAATGCGATGAACCTGGGCACCACGCTGGCCGTCTATGCGTCGATCTGCAAGGAAACCGGGCGTCCGTTCCAGTTTCCGGGCTCGCAGGCTCAATGGAGCGGGTTGTCGGACGTGACCGATGCGCGGATATTGGCCAAACAACTGGTCTGGGCGGCCGACACGGACGCCGCGCGCAACGAGGCCTTCAACATCGTCAATGGCGACCTGTTTCGCTGGAGCTGGCTGTGGGGCAGGCTGGCCGAATGGTTCGGCGTGCCGGCGGCGGGCTTCACGGGCCACGTTCAGCCGCTCGAAGCCATCATGGCCAACGACCATGCGCTGTGGCGCGAGATGGCGCAGCGCCACGGCCTGGCCGAACCGGCGCTGGACCGCCTGGCGTCGGCCTGGCATACCGATCTGGACCTGGGCCGCCCGCTGGAGGTGATGACCGACATGGCCAGAAGCCGCAAGATGGGATT
>JAQGNK010000105.1 GCA_028291905.1 Polaromonas sp. | reverse complement strand
GGCGCTGTACCGCGCCGTCCTCACGGCCTCGTTTATGGCCAGCCAGCCCAAGGACCGCGATCTGATCGCCAAGGTGATCGCCCCGGCGCAGTACCTGAACCAGCCGGAGACGGTGATCGCGCAGGTGCTGACCGGCAAGTTCGCCGACGGCCTGGGCAATGTGCGCAACGTGGGCGACCGGGTGGACTTCGACCCGATGCCGTGGCAGAGCATGGCGGTGTGGATGCTGACCCAGATGAAGCGCTGGGGCTACATCAAGGGCGAAATCAACTACAAGCAGATGGCCGAGAAGGTCTTTCTCATCACCGATGCCAGAAAGCACATGAAGGAGCTGGGCCAAAAAGTGCCCGACAGCGCCAACGCCTACCCAAAGTTCAACATCATGGGCAAGGAGTTCGACGCCGCCAAAGCCGACGACTACGCCAGGAGCTTTTCCATCAGCAAGGCGGTGGCCTGAGATGAGCAGCGCCGAGACGCTCAACGCCAGGGCGGCCCTGCTGTCCGTCGTGATTTTCCTGGTGCTGCTCGGCGCCTGGTACGCGGCCACCGCCTCGCCGGGTTCGGCGGGCGCCTCAAGCACGGCCGGACTGAGCGCCGAGCAGATCGAGTACGCCAAGATGATGGGCAAGGACCTGAGCGCCGGCAAGGGCAGCGGCTTTCCAACGCCGCTGCAGATGGGCCAGACGATCTGGACCCACCTGTCCAACCCGTTCTACGACAACGGCCCCAACGACAAGGGCATTGCCATCCAGCTGGCCCATTCGCTGGCGAGGGTGGGGCTGGGGTTCGGGCTGGCCTGCCTCGTGGCGATTCCGCTGGGCTTCGTGATCGGCATGTCGCCTCTGCTGCGCCGCGCCTTTGACCCCTTCATCCAGATTCTCAAGCCCATCAGCCCGCTGGCCTGGATGCCGCTGGCGCTCTACACCATCAAGGACGCCTCGGTCAGCGGGATTTTCGTGATCTTCATCTGCTCGGTCTGGCCGATGCTGGTCAACACCGCCTTTGGCGTGTCGGCGGTCAAGAAAGACTGGCTCAACGTCGCCGCGACGCTCGAAGTCAGCCCGCTGCGCAAGGCCTTCCTGGTCATCCTGCCGGCCGCCGCGCCGACCATCTTCACCGGCATGCGCATTTCCATGGGCATTGCCTGGCTGGTGATCGTGGCAGCCGAGATGCTGGTGGGCGGCACCGGCATCGGCTACTTTGTCTGGAACGAATGGAACAACCTGTCACTGACCAATGTGATCTTCGCGGTGCTGCTGATCGGCGTGGTCGGCATGCTGCTGGACCTGGGATTTGCGCGGCTGCAAAAAGGAGTGACCTATGTGGAGTGAACTCTCGGCGCGCGCGTCGCTCGCGGCCCTTCAGCGAACGCAGCAAAAGCCCCCCGAAAAGGCCCCTGCCATGAACGGCTTCCTAAAGATCGAAGCCTTAAGCAAGGCCTATGGTCCGGCCCGGCCGGTGTTCGACGACGTGTCGTTCAGCCTCGACAAGGGCGAGTTCGTGGTCATCATCGGCCACTCGGGCTGCGGCAAGACGACCATCCTGAACATCCTGGCCGGACTGGACAGCGCCAGCGCCGGCCATGCCTTCATGGACGGCCGCGAGGTCGCCGGGCCGAGCCTGGAGCGCGGCGTCGTGTTCCAGAGCCATGCGCTCATGCCCTGGCTCACGGTGCGGCAGAACATTGCCTTCGCCGTCAAGTCGCGCTGGCCCGGCTGGGCTGCGGCCGAGGTGAAATCGCATGTGGAAAAGTTCGTTGACATGGTGGGGCTGGCCCAAGCCATCGACAAAAAACCGAGCCAGCTGTCGGGCGGCATGAAGCAGCGCGTCGGCATTGCACGGGCCTTTTCGATCCAGCCCAAGATGCTGCTGCTCGACGAGCCTTTCGGCGCGCTCGATGCGCTAACGCGCGGCACCATCCAGGACGAGCTGATGACCATCGTTCGGGAAACGCAGCAGACGGTCTTCATGATCACCCACGACGTGGACGAGGCGATCCTGCTGGCCGACCGCATCCTCCTGATGAGCAACGGCGCCGATACCGCCAGCGGTTACCAGCCCGGCGGCATTGCCATGGAGGTCGTCAATCCGCTGCCGCGCCAGCGCAGCCGCGCCTCGCTGCACCACCTGGACGGCTACTACGACTTGCGCAACCACATCATGGATTTCCTCGTCTCGCGCGCCAGGGCGCACTGAGCCAGCCTGGCCTTGTCCTTGCTTTTTCAATTCGCACGCCTTTCACTCAATCAACGCACTTAACGCAACCAAGGAATTTTTATGAACCGCATGGATGTCACCGAGAAAATCATCAGCGCCAAGGTGTCCAAGGGCATCAAATGGTCGGATGTCGCTACCCAGGTGGGCCTGAGCAAGGAATGGGTCACTGCCGCCTGCCTCGGCCAGATGACGCTGGACGCCGCCCAGGCCAAGGTGCTGGGCGAGATTTTCGGGCTGGACGAGGAAGAACAGAAATGGCTGCAGGTCGTGCCCTACAAGGGCTCGCTGCCCACGCCGGTGCCGACCGACCCGCTGATCTACCGCTGGTATGAAATCGTCAGCGTCTATGGCACCACCATCAAGGAGCTGATCCATGAGGAATTTGGCGACGGCATCATGAGTGCGATTGACTTCAGCATGGACATCGTGCGCCAGCCCGACCCCAAGGGCGACCGCGTGAACGTGGTGCTGTCGGGCAAGTTCCTGCCATACCGGCAATATTGAAGGGCTGGCGGCGGGCTCGCGTTCGCTTAACCTTGAGCCTTCAATTTATTGACGAGGCAGGCAGATGAACACGGGACTTGAGCAGATTTCAGGCACAGCATCGGATGCCAGCGTGCCGGACACGTCCGAGCCGTTCCATGCCCAGGAAAACTGGCGCGCCCAGGAAATGCTGCTGATGCAGGAAGTGATGAAGCACGTCGGCCAGAGCCTGCGGCCCGATGTGGCACTGCGGGAAATGCTGCACCTGATCTCGGAGCTGCTCGGCCTGAACCGGGGCCGCATCCTGCTGGCCGACAACTTCGACACGCTGCTCAGCCTGCCGCCCGACCGCCTGCTGCGCGTCAGCTCGGCCAGCATCCGCTATGCCTACGGCCTGACACGCGAGGAGATTGCGCGGGGACGTTTTGCGCCCGGCGAAGGCGTGACCGGCCAGGTCCTGGCGACCGGCCAGCTGATCATCGT
Organism: Polaromonas sp.; assembly: GCA_028291905.1. Lineage (GTDB taxonomy): Bacteria > Pseudomonadota > Gammaproteobacteria > Burkholderiales > Burkholderiaceae_C > Polaromonas. Next base: position 822 of record JAQGNK010000105.1, on the reverse strand, counting down.
GCAGGACATCGACAACGAGCCGACCTTTCTGGCGCGCACCGTGCAGCGCGCCAATCTGCCGCCCGGCCCGGTGTCGTTCATCGCCCTGCCGATCCGCATCGGCCGCTCCACCGTCGGGGTGCTGGCCTGCCACCGCATCCGCCGCCGCAGCCGGCCGCTGGCCGATGACCTGACCATCCTGGGCATCCTGTGCACCCTCATCGGGCAGCTGCTGCAGCTGCAGGTCACGGTGCAGCAGCGCACCCGCCAGCTTGAAGACCAGAACCTGGTGCTGACGCAGGCGCTCGAATCGTCGCCAGCGCGCTACGGCATCGTCGGCACCTCGCCGGCCCTGCTGCGCGCGATTTCCGAACTTGAAAAAGTCTCCAACACCACCGCCAGCGTGCTGCTGCTGGGCGAATCGGGCACCGGCAAGGAGCTGTTCGCCCGCGCCCTGCACCTGGCCAGCCCGCGCCGCGACAAGCCCTTCATCAAGGTCAACTGCGCCGCCATTCCCGAAACGCTGTTCGAGTCCGAGCTGTTCGGCCATGAGCGCGGCGCCTTCACCGGCGCCTCCAGCGCCCGAGCCGGGCTGTTCGAGCAGGCCGACAAGGGAACGATTTTTCTCGACGAGATCGGCGAGCTGCCGCTGTTGATGCAAAGCAAGCTGCTGCGCACGCTGCAGGAAGGCACCGTGGTGCGCCTGGGCGCCAAGCGCGAGGTCCAGATCGATGCGCGCCTGGTGGTGGCGACCAACCGCGACCTGGCGCACGAGGTGGCGCTGGGGGCCTTCCGCGAGGATTTGTTCTACCGGCTCAACGTCATCCCGATCCGGCTGCCGTC
>JAQGNK010000099.1 GCA_028291905.1 Polaromonas sp. | reverse complement strand
ATCGCCGACCCGCTGGCCTTTGAGGCCGAAGTCAGCCAGTGGCCCGGCGTGGTGACGGTGGGCGTGTTCGCTTTCCAGAAAGCCCATGTCTGCCTGCTGGGAACCGAAACCGGCGTTGAAACCCTGGTGTTTTAAGCCAAGGCCAACGCCTGCGCTTCGAGAGGCTTCAGAACTTGATCCCGGCCGGGTTGGCTGGCGCTGCCTGGACGGGAATTGGTGCTGGGGCACCGCCAGCTGCTTTTGCCGGCGTGCCATTGCTGCCAGCGGGCGTTGCCGCAGGCGCTTCCTTGATGGCGACCAGCGGCGCGGCCGCTGGCGGGCGGTAGCTTGAGGGCAGGACCGAAGACTTTGGATAGCCGGCAGCATCCAGGAACTGCGTCCATTCGGCGTCGGAATAGCCCTTGAGCTGCTGGGCGCCAATGGTCATAAAGGGCAGTGAGGATTCGCCGCTCAGGCGCTGCAGTGCGCTGGCGTCTTCCGCGGTGGCGACTGTTTTTTCACTGAAGGGAATGCCCCGGCTGGTCAGCATCGAGCGGCCCGCGCCGCAGGGCGCGCAGTTGTCGCTGGTGTAGAGCACCACCGGGTATTTCAGCGCAACCTGCCGCAGTTCAAACGGCAGGCCGGTCGGTGCGGCCGCTGCGGCGCTGGCAGTGCCTTGAGCGGTTTTTGCGCTGGCGCCCGTTGTGGCTGCCACTGGCGGCCGGTCCGAGAAAGTCACCTTGCCATCAGGCCCGACGATGCGGTAAACCTGCTGCGCCTGCAGCATCGGCGAGGCAACGCTACCGGCCACCATCGCCAGAATCAGCCAGGTTTTGGCTGCCGAAAAACGCACGCGGCTTGATTTCACTGTGTTCACTCCAGTAGTCCAGTCTTGCACCAGTTACCCAGACGCTTCAGGCCATGCCTTGGTGGCGCATCAGCGCGTCCAGCGACGGCTCGCGGCCCCGGAAGGCCTTGAACGAGTCCATGGCCGGCCGGCTTCCGCCGGCCTCCAAAATCTCACGGCGGTATTTTCTTCCCGTTTCCACATCGAGGGCCGACTTGCCGCCGCCATCCGTATCGTTGGCTGCCGCCTCTTCAAAAGCGGCATAAGCGTCAGCCGACAGAACCTCCGCCCATTTGTAGCTGTAGTAGCCAGCGGCATAGCCGCCCGAGAAAATATGGCCGAAGGTGTGGACCGTGCGGCTGTAGGCCGGCGCCATGATCACCGCCACCTCGCGGCGAACTTCATTGAGCAGGTCCATCAGGTCTTCATCCGGGTTGTGCGAAGTGTGCAGCAGCATGTCGAACAGCGAGAACTCGACCTGGCGCAGCGTCTGCATGCCGCTCTGGAAGTTCTTGGCTGCCAGCATCTTGTCGAACAGCGCGCGCGGCAGCGGCTCGCCGGTCTCGACATGGGAAGTCATCTGCTCCAGCACTTCCCATTCCCAGCAGAAGTTTTCCATGAACTGGCTCGGCAGCTCGACCGCATCCCATTCGACGCCGCTGATGCCCGAGACATCATGCTCGTTCACCTGCGTCAGCATGTGGTGCAGGCCATGGCCGAACTCGTGGAACAGCGTGGTCACGTCGTCATGCGTCAGCAGCGCCGGCTTGCCGCCCGAGCCTTCAGCGAAATTGCAGACCAGGTGCGCGACCGGTGTTTGCAGCTGGCCGTTGTCGGGCCGCAGCCAGCGGCTGCGAACGCCGTCCATCCAGGCGCCGCCGCGCTTGCCGGTGCGGGCCGGCTGGTCGAGGTAGAACCTGCCCACCAGCTGGCCGTTGCGCTCGATGCGGTAGAACGCCACGCCTGGCTTCCACACAGGCGCCGAGTCTTCACGTATCGCCACTTCAAACAGGCTCTCGACGATCTTGAACAGGCCGGCCAGCACCTTGGGCGCGGTGAAGTATTTTTTCACTTCCTGCTCACTGAAGGCGTAGCGCGCTTCCTTGAGCTTTTCGCTGACATAGGCATAGTCCCAGGGCTGCAGATCGGTCTGCCCTAAGGTGTCGGCGGCAAAGGCGCGCAGGTCGGCAACGTCTTTTTCAGCGTAGGGACGGGCGCGCCGAGCCAGGTCTCGCAGGAAGGTCACCACTTCCTCAGGCGACTTCGCCATCTTGGGCACGACCGACACTTCGCCGAAGTTCTGGTAGCCCAGCAGCCTCGATTCCTCCTGCCGCAAGGCCAGGATTTCCCGCATGATGGCGCTGTTGTCGAATTTGCTGAATTCTTCTGGCGCCTGCTCGCTGGCGCGGGTGACATAGGCCCGATAGAGCTTTTCGCGCAGGGTACTGCTGTCGGCGAACTGCATCACCGGCAGATAGCAGGGCATCTTCAGGCTCAGGCGGTAGCCGGCCTTGCCTTCGGCTTCGGCCTGCGCCCTGGCGGTGTGAAGCACATCGGCCGGAATGCCGGCCACTTCATCGTCGCTGGCGTAGTAGGCGAAGGCATCAGTCGCATCGAGCGAGTTCTCGCTGAATTTCTGGCTCAGATCGGCCTGGCGCTCCTGGATTTGCGCAAAGCGCTCCTTAGCCGCACCAGTCAGCTCGGCTCCCGACAGTACAAAGTTGCGAACCGCGTTTTTATGCGCCTGGCGCTGGTCAGCGTTCAGGCTGGCGGCATCGATGGCCTTGTACTTGGCATACAGGCGCTCATCGGCGCTCAGCCGGGTCCAGAATTCGGTGACGCGCGGCAGGGCGGCGTTGTAGGCGGCGCGCAGTTCGGGCGTGTCGGCCACGCTGTTCAAATGCCCCACCGCACCCCAGGCCAGGCCCAGGTTCTCGGTCGCCACATCCAGCACGCTGGCAATGCCGCTCCAGGTGGCGGGAAAATCTTCCGCCGTGACCTGCGCCAGTGCGGTTTCGGCCTTGGCCAGCAGCTCATCCATGGCCGGTGCAACATGCTCCGGCAGGATTTGATCAAACAGGGGAAGGTCGGAGAAGTCGAGGAGTGGATTGTTCATCACGTCTAGCTGTGGGCGGTCGGGGTGAATCTAAAGGGCCGGGCGCAAGCCTTGCAGCCGAAAAGCTGGCCAGCAAGGTGGGGGCTGGCCCGGCCTGGAGCAGTATTCGGTCAGTCTTGCGAGCGTTTCTTGACACTGATCTGCTTGGGCTTGGAGCGCTTGACGCTGCCGCCCGGCGTCAGGCGCTGGTTGCCGAGCACCCGCAGCGTCTTGACTTCGGGCCGCTGGCCATAGCGCGAGCTGTTTTTCAATACCTTGACATCGCGCGGGCCGGGCATGCGGTCTTCGCTGACCTTTTTCTCTTTTTCAGGCACCGGCCGCCAGAACACCAGCAGCTTGCCGATGTGCTGGATGGGCGCGGCATCAAGGTCTTCGGCCAGCGAGCGAAACATCTCCTCGCGCCCGGGGCGGTCGTCGGACTGCACCCGGACCTTGATGAGGCCGTGGGCCGTCAAGGCGGCGTCGATTTCTTTTTTCACATTTTCGGTCAGGCCGTCGGAGCCGATCATCACGACGGCATTGAGATGGTGCGCTTCGGCGCGGTGGTCTTTGCGCTGGGCAGGGGTAAGTTGTATTTGAGCCATCCCCAATTATCGGTGGAGTCGGG
>JAQGNK010000070.1 GCA_028291905.1 Polaromonas sp. | reverse complement strand
CAATGAGCGCCGTTACCTTCACTTCAACGGCGGGGTAGTCTTGTTTACCAAGCGCCTCCCCCCAACATAAAATACATCTTGGCTTCCTTCAGTTAGGTGATTCTTTGATGCTGTCATTTTGAGCCGCTAGTGAACCGCGACCGGATATGACCAAAAACACAGCGAAGACTCCCAGCAGAAATGTGTCGATGATCCAGATCGTACCCCAGGGCAGCGAATAGAACCAATCAACCGACTCGCCAATTACGAAACTGTCATCTGGTCGGTTGGAGTCAAAAGTGCTTCCTCTGCCAAAGCAACTTTGATCAATGCCTGGGGGTACAGCAAAAAGGTACATTTCTGCCGTAAAACAAGTTTTCCATACCAACGATTCACATCATCTATGCGGACAGTTCAATTGAGAACCTAGCCATTAAGATGGCTAGATGACTTTAGTGATTGCCGGATATCAATACGAAAAGAAGTTCCACTGGGGGAGCAGTCTTCAGGGGCGGGCTGCGAAGCATATGTCGGACCAGCAGCCAACAGGCATTTTCTTGGCAGCGGACAGCGCGATCACTGATCATCGCGGCAAAACGTTGCTCAACGGATTTAGAAAGATTTATCCTGTTCGAGCGGCGGTTTGGGAGCCCTATTTTGTTGGCGAGTATTTCCATAGCTACCAAAGTGAATTTCAAGCAATCGAAGTGGCGGTAGCCTTTGCAGGGAGCACCTTGAGCGCCCAACACTACATGAACTCAATTTCGGAGCACCTTGGCAACCTTCGCATCACGTTTGTGAAAGGGAGAGATCCGATTCAGTATCGGATCGGCCTTTCCTGCGAATCCAATCCGCTAGAGGACCCGAGAGTCGGTTTTGGTGATGACATCTTCCTCCGATACACTATGCAGACTTGTTCACCGCTGACGTGATTGCGAAAGCCACACTGCATTCGCTAAAGCATGGTCTCGCCTCTGCTAGTAAGTACAAGATCGACCAAGCTGGATTTAATAGCCTTATGACAGATTTTGCGCTAGCAGTTCAGTGTCCAAGCAAGCGCACCTATCACCTTTACCACTATCCAATGACCATCGAATTGGATGACGGGCTTTGCCAGCCCCGTGTGACACTTCATGAGGTTCCGCATGGTGAGATTCTTGTACTCGGGATGCGAGAGGAGTTCTCAGTCGAGGCGAATGCCAAGCACACGGCTGCAAAGGCGGCCGGGGTTGCATCTGATGCGGCAATGTTCGATTTTCTGAACTCTGCCATTGATAGGGAGAATGAGCGCGGGCAATCTAGGATTGATCGGCCTTCTTTAATGAAGGTTTTGAAAGATGGAGTTCTACACCGCTTCATACCAAGGACGTGATCGACTCTTGCCGCTTTTTCTACGCGCAAACCAAACTTTATAGACAGCATCGGTTCCCCAACTACTCATAAAGCGATTCTATGTCCGTAACCGGAAATCTGTTTTCAAGCGATTTCTTAGATGAAGCGCCCAGCAAGAAAATGACGGGTCCCAAAAAGAAAGGCGATGTGGAAGTAGTGGATGAAATGGCGATGGGCACGCGTCTGCGCGAACGAAGGTTGGCGCTCAAACTCAGTTTTGGCGAAGTTGCCGCAGCACTCCACATTTCAGGGCAAAGGTATAGAAACTGGGAAGAGCGGTTCGGGCTTATAGCCCAATCAAGGTATTTGGAAAGTCTTGCCGCCGTGCTTGGCACCAGTCCAGGCTGGCTTCGCACCGGCCAGCATTCCTCTTCGGATGAAGAAGAAAAGGCAAACGGAGTTGAAGCGGGCTCCAGCGCCGCGCCTGCGGCCCTGAAAATCCTTCGACTCGGCAAATTCGACCGACAGTACATGGGAAAGCGCGCTAAAAAACGCCGTGACCATTTGAAGCTCAAGGGCGCTGAGGTAGCGCTCATTTTGGGGATTGACGCAGACAAGCTGGGCATATGGGAGCGTTGCTTGGCGGCCTTTCCAGACAGCAGGATCGAGGCCAAGTGGGAGCAAGTCCTTCAAGTTCCTCCAGGGTGGTTGCGCGAGACATCGATCACGGCCAGCGCGATTGACCATGCCTCAACGGAAGCGTTTGTACTCGACGCTGACCGAGCCAGTGTGGCGGGCGAGATTCGTGCCATCGGCTGCTGGCTGGTGCGCGAATCGGTTGCCAAAAGAACCTCTCACTACCACCTTCTCAACGAGACCGAGCGGCGTGGCGCGGACATGTTTGCGCTCCGTTATGGCGTGGAGGGTGAACAGGCATCGACGCTGCAGGTAATCGGTGAGAGGTATGGCATCACCCGTGAAAGAACGCGCCAGATCACCGCGAAGCTGGAGAACCGAAAAGGCAATTTCACCGCGAAAACGCCGTGCCTGGACCGATTGCATAGGGAAATCCAAAAAATACTTCCGGTTTCTGTCGAGCAAATTGACGCCGACTTTCGGGATCTGCTGGGCGAGGAGCTGTCTGTTGAAAATGCCGAGCGATTTGCGCGCGAGGTTCTGGGCCAGAGCATCGTTTCATTGACGGAAAAATTCTCTAATCCTGCCCTTGGCTACAGCGTTTTTGCGGTTGATCCGGCTTCCTATGACCCGCACGTCATCCGTGCCTGCCGCGATGTGGCCCAGAGCTTGATTCGCATCACAGGGGCGGCTCAGGTCAGCTTTGTGGCAGGCCAGGCCAGCACAGTGGTCAACCGCGGCGTGAGCGCTCAAGAGTGCACGCTGGCGTGCAAGCTGATGACGGGTTTTGAGTGGCTGGCCGAGGACGATGGCAGGTTCTGGTTTGGCCCGAAATGGGAAAACCGGCTGCTGACCGTGACCCGCAAAGTGTTGGCCGTCGCCAATCGCAAGATGGACATTGAAGACATTCAAGGCGCCATGACGCGTTCACGCAGAAATCATTATGAAAGGGCCAAGCAGCAGCGTCCCTTTGCCATCGATGCGCCTTACTGGGTGCTGGTCGAGGTCCTCAAGCGTGTCACGTGGCTCAAGGTGATCCAGCACGATGACTTTGAGCTGGTCAGCCCGGTCGCGATTGAATCGGTGCTGTCTGAGGTGGAACTGGCCGTGACCCGATTGGCCCATGCCCATGGGGGCGTCATTGCCCGCTACACGCTGGTAAAGGAGCTGCTGCAACCGGACTCTTCGGCCTTTTCAGCCGTGGCACTGCATATGACCCTGGACAGCTCCCCAATATTTTATAGGCTCGACGCCGGGATCTTCGCCTTGCGCGGGGCTGCGCTTCATCCGGACGCGCTGGCGAAGGCAAGTCAGGCGGTGGGCGGAGAAAACCAGTACATGCGCTCGCAAAACCTTTCGGTCAATGGCGAAGGTGCATTGTCGATCAAGTTTGAACTCAAGTCCTATGTGGTCAATTCAAGGTACTTTGAAATGCCGTCGATATTGGCCGATCGCATACCGCAAGGGGACTACAAGATCGATGGGTTTGAGGAAAAGGCGAACTACCAGATATTGCCAAGCGGCTCCTGCCGGTTGCGCAGGGTCGCCAGCAAACTGATCAAGATGGGATTTGTGGTGGGGGACTTTATCCAGCTGGACGTGAATCCGCTGACCCGGGTGATGAATTTTTCAAAAGCGGCGGTTGACGTTTGCGATACAGTATTTTGAATTCTGCTGCTTTCTGAGCAGAGTGAAAAAGATCATAGCTGCCCAAAGATTGCCACATTTGAGTCGTGCAGCCGAAGTTAGCCCTGCTTGGCAGTGTCTGAACAGGGGCGACGCGCCGATGCCATATCCTCGCAAACGTCATAAACAGCGGCAGCCAAAGCCAGAAGTTGCCTGGCCATCGCTTCGGGCTCATTGGCGAGCCGGGCAACGGCTGTGGTGCCTGTCGTGACGCCGTCATAGCGAACCTCGACAAACCTGCAAACATCGTCCGGTATGGTCATTCCATAGTGTTTCAAGGCGGCTGAGATTGAGCTGAAAAGGGGGCTTGGAGGTGGCTCATCTTGGCAATGCACCTCGTACACGCCAGGGGCCAGTTGTTCGATGTCCAGTTGCAGAATCATTTATCCAGTCGGCCATGCAAAATTCATTTTTTAAAATCCAGAGCACTGCAGTAGTCACTCGCGAGCAGCGTCGAGCAGCACATTAGCAAACTCGAAGTGGCGTTGGTTTTTTGACGTCAAGGCACGCCCCATAAGCCAGCCAGTACAGGCACAACAAAAGGCCCTTCAGGCCCAGGCGCACCACGGCCCGCATCAGCCAGCGCTAAGTTGTAGCCCACGGCGCAGCACAGCGCGTGCAGCGCATCTCCTGCTGCACCTGCCAGCCAGCAGCGCCTCATCCGGTAGTCGGCCTTGAGGTGCCCGATGGCCGGCTCAACGGCCTGGCGGCGCTTGAGCAATTGGCGCTCGTGCTGGCTCATTGTCTTGTAGCGCCCCCGGTGAATGATTTGAACGCCCGGGTTGGCCGCGTCCACGTCCTTGCCACGGTAGCCCAGATCAACCACGACCTGCTGGGGTTTGACCCCGATGTCCTCGAGCATGAT
>JAQGNK010000069.1 GCA_028291905.1 Polaromonas sp. | reverse complement strand
ACCCCGACATCACGCTGGAGATCGACTGCAACAACGCGCTGGTGGAACTGGTCGCGGGCGGCTTCGACGCCGGCATCCGGCTGGGCGAGAACCTGGCGCAGGACGTGGTGGCGGTGCCGCTGGGCGGCCGGCAGCGGATTGCCATCGTCGCCTCACCGGGCTACCTCGAAGGCCGCGCCGCGCCGGGCACGCCCGAAGACCTGCGCGATCACCTGTGCCTCAATGCCCGGCTGTCGGGCGCGCTGTACCGCTGGGAATTCGAGCAAAAAGGGCGCGTCTTCGACATGGACGTCAAGGGGCCGCTGGTCACGAACGACGGCGATGTGCTGCTGGCGGCAGTGCGGGCCGGCGGCGGCATTGCCTGCGCCTTCGAGGTGATGGTGCAGGCCGACATCGCGGCCGGCCGGCTGGTGCCGCTGCTGCGGGACTGGTGGCCGACCTTTCCCGGCTTTTACCTCTACTACCCCAGCCGCGCCCACATGCCGCGCAAGCTGCGGGTGTTCATCGACTTCATGCAGCGGTGCAACGCCGCCTGAGGGTTGATGCTTGATGCTTGATGGCAGTTCAAAACGAAACCGGCGATAAATCGGCGGACAGCGCTTGCCCGTGGCGAAGGCAAGGCACCGTCTGTCAGGGCGCCGGCTTTTCCGCTCTTAAAACAATAGCTGGCTGCACAGGCGTTGATTGCGCTGCAAGCCTTTTTGGCTTATGAATTTGCGGTGCGCGGGGTTTTCCGTCTGTCCTGATGGCTTGGCATGCCGGACAGTGCCGCAGCCTCTCCCTTTTTCCAAGCTTCTCAAGTCAAAAAGCCCTGATGCGCAATCATTGTCTACGCAGAGCGCTATCAACAAAATAGCAAGCACCGGTTTTTGAAGCCGCGGCATGCAGGCCGCTCGCAGCCTGGCGGGCCGGGCAGCCGGAGCGCAGCGGCTCGGTCATCGTGGACGTTCTGGGCATTCATGGGCATCTCCTGTTTCATCTGGGGAAATGAAAACGTTCGCCGGGGGTGAGGCGGCAGGCATTCGGTCAGCGGCTGGCCAGGTGCAAGAAAAAGTCAGTTCACCGGCGCGCCGGCCTCGAACCAGCGCTTGATGAGGCCGCGCTCGTCCTCGGTGATCTGGGTCGCGTTGTTGAACGGCATCAGGCGCAGCACGACGGACTGCTGGTACACCGCCTGGGCATGCTGCTTGACCAGCTCGGGCGTCTGCAGGGCCACGCCCTTGTTGGCCAGCTGGGCGTTGTGGCACATGGCGCAGCGCTGGTCGATGACGGCCTTGACCTGCGCGAAGCTGACCGGCCGGCTGGCGGCGGCCAGGCTTGCAGCGGACGGCGGCGGCGGCGCCAGCCAGATGGCCAGGCCGATCACCACGGCGGTGCCGATGGCCGCATGCTCCCAGGGCGCCCGCTTGCCCTGGACATGCGCCTTGTGGCGGGCCACAAAACTGTGGCGGATGAGCGCGCCGGCCAGCATCAGGAGCACCAGCACCGCCCAGTTGTGCGGGCCCGAATACAGCCAGCCATAGTGGTTCGACAGCATCGCAACCAGCACCGGCAGGGTGAAATAGGTGTTGTGCACGCTGCGCTGCTTGGCCCGCCAGCCATAGATGGGATCGACCGGCTGGCCGGCTTTCAGCTGGGCCACCACCTTGCGCTGGCCGGGAATGATCCAGACAAACACATTGGCGCTCATGGTGGTCGCCAGCATCGCGCCGACCAGCAAAAAGGCGGCGCGCCCCGAAAACAGCTGGCAGGCCAGCCACGAGGCGAACACGACGAAGGCGAAGATGCAGGCGCCGACCATCAGGTCGCCGTTTTTCCTGCGGCCCAGGGTGCGGCAGATGGCGTCATAGACCAACCAGCAGACCACCAGAAAGCCCAGCGACGCGCCGATGGCGGCGCCCGCCGACCAGTCATAGACGCTCTTGTCCACCAAAAACGTGCCGGCATTGAAGAGGTACAGCACGGTAAACAGGCCAAAGCCGGTGAGCCAGGTGGAATAGGCCTCCCAGTAGAACCAGTGCAGGTTCTCCGGCATCTGCCTGGGCGCCACCATGTATTTCTGCGGATGGTAAAAGCCCCCGCCGTGGACCGCCCAGAGTTCGCCGTCAACCCCCTTGGCGGTCAGTTCGGGGTCCACCGGCTTGGTCAGGCTGCTGTCGAGAAAGACAAAATAGAACGACGAGCCGATCCAGGCAATCGCCGTGATGACGTGGGCCCAGCGAAGCAGCAGGTTGGCCCAGTCGAGAAGGTATGCAGTGTCCATTGAGAAGCCTCGGAATAAAGGAAAAAGCAGCCGTGCCTGGCTGCGCTTTCCCCTTACCACTGCGGGCTCTGTAAGGAGTGAACATCGCAACCGCGCTCAATGACCCGGAAGGCCAATCAGCGCGGGCTCCGCGGCGACGTTGATGAGGACTGTATGCAGTTTTGTGTACGAATAAAACCGGGGTTTACCCGGATTCATTCGCGGCTTTTAGATCGTTGGTTGTTACCGGCTTTTTGATGCAAGAAGCAAGCCACGCTTCACGATCCCCGGTAGGTCGAATAAGTCCAGGGGCTGACCAGCAGCGGCACATGGTAGTGCCCTTGCGCATCGGCAATGCCGAAATCAAGCGGCACGGTGTCGATGAAGGCCGGCTCGGGCAGCACCACGCCGAGCCCCCGGAAATAATCGCCGACCTCGAACAGCAGCCGGTAGCGCCCCGCCGCCATGGCCGCCGCATCGAGCAGCGGGCCGCCGTCGTTGCGGCCGTCCTGGTTCAGCACCAGCACCTTGAGGGTTTCAAAGCCTGCGCCGGCATCGCCTGCACGTTGCAGCGTCACCTTCATGCCGGCGGCCGGGCAGCCGTTCATGGTGTCGAGAACGTGGGTGCTCAGATGTCCCATGGGTGATCCTTTCATTGGAAAAACTTCTTGCAACAAAAATGGCATGCCACCGCCCCTGCGTTGTGGCTTGAGTTGATCTGCATTAGTGTATACAGTTAAGCATACGATTCAAGCACCGGCCTGCCGCACGCAAACTGCCCGCCAGGGATGCTGTTTCAATAGTGACATCTCTTTTGCATAAGGCCGATTCCACCATGATGCCATCCGCTTACCCCCGCGACCTCAAGGGCTACGGCCGCAATCCGCCCCATCCCCAGTGGCCCGGCCAGGCCCGCATTGCGGTGCAGTTCGTGCTGAACTACGAGGAAGGCGGCGAAAACTCGGTGTTGCACGGTGACGCCGGCAGCGAGCAGTTCCTGTCCGAGATGTTCAACCCGCCGGCCTTTCCCGACCGCCACTTGAGCATGGAAGGCATCTACGAGTACGGCTCGCGCGTGGGCGTCTGGCGGCTGCTGCGCGAGTTTGAAAAGCGCGGCCTGCCGCTCACCGTCTTCGGCGTCGGCATGGCGCTGGAGCGCTGCCCGGAGGTCGCGGCGGCTTTCAAGGAACTTGGCCATGAAATCGCCTGCCACGGCTGGCGCTGGATCAACTACCAGACAATAGACGAAACGACCGAGCGCGAGCACATGGCGCAAGGCATGGCGGCCATCGAGCGCCTGACCGGCGAGCGGGCGCTGGGCTGGTACACCGGCCGCGACAGCCCCAACACCCGCCGGCTGATGGCCGATTTCGGCGGCTTTGAATACGACAGCGACTACTACGGCGACGATTTGCCGTTCTGGCTGCAGGTGGAGAAAACCGACGGCGCGCTGGCGCCGCAGCTGGTGGTGCCTTACACGCTGGACACCAACGACATGCGCTTTGCCCTGCCGCAGGGCTTTTCGCAGGGCGACGACTTCTTCACCTACCTGCGCGACAGCTTCGACGTGCTCTACGCCGAGGGCCAGGAGCAGCCGGCCATGCTGAGCGTCGGCCTGCACTGCCGGCTGCTGGGGCGGCCGGGGCGCCTGCGGGCGCTGCAGCGCTTCCTGGACCATGTGCAAAAGCATGACCGGGTCTGGGTCACGCGCCGCATCGACATCGCGCGCCACTGGAAGCAAACCCATCCCTTCAATTCCGAGACGGCCTTCATCTGGAGAGCGAAATGACGACACCCAGCCAACCCCATCAGCTCAGCCAGCTCAGTCAGCTCAACGCGGCCTCGCAGGCCGACTTCGTACAGCTACTGGACGGCACCTACGAGCATTCGCCCTGGATTGCCGAGCAGGCCTGGGGCCAGCGCCCATTCGCCAGCCTGGACGCGCTCAAGCTGGCGCTGGCGCAGATAGTGCGCAATGCAGGACGGGAAGCGCAGCTGGGCCTGATCCGCGCCCACCCGGAACTGGCGGGCAAAGCCATGCAGGCCGGCGCGCTGACCGCCGAGTCCACCCACGAGCAGCGCAAGGCCGGGCTGACCGACTGTACGCCCGGGGAGCTGGCGCGCATCAGGCAGCTCAACGCCGACTACCAGGCCAAATTCGGCTTCCCCTTCATCCTGGCGGTGCGCGGCCCGCGCGGCCTGGGGCTGGACAAGGCAGAGATCATGGCCACCTTCGAGCGCCGGCTGGACCACCATCCCGACTTCGAGCGGGCCGAGGCCCTGCGCAACATCCACCGCATCGCCGAAATCCGGCTGAACGACAAGTTCGGCCACGCGCCCGCGCTGGGCAACCTGGTCTGGGACTGGGCCGAGCGGCTCAGCGTGCACAGCGACCCCGGCTATGCCGAGTGCGGCGAGTTGACGGTGACCTACCTGCTTGATGCGCACCGCGCCTGCGCCCGGCAGCTGGCGGACTGGATGCGCGAGGACTGCGGCTTCGATGAAGTCGCCATCGATGCGGTCGGCAATGTGGTTGGCCTCTACCACGGCAGCGACCCCGACGCCAGGCGGCTGCTGACCGGCTCGCACTACGACACGGTGCGCAACGGCGGCAAGTACGACGGCCGGCTGGGCATCTTCGCGCCGATGGCCTGCGTGCGCGAACTCCATCGCCAGGGCCGGCGCCTGCCGTT
>JAQGNK010000047.1 GCA_028291905.1 Polaromonas sp. | reverse complement strand
CCCTCTTTTCTTTGCAGCCGGATGGGTTCAATATCGGAAAGAATGGTTTGAAAAATGCATGAACTTTGCAACACGGAAAATGCCCGGATAGCCTCCGGGGCCGACTTCTCGCATGTGCGTTCGGTCTCGGCGCGCCGCCTCGACCCTGCCTTCGAGGTCCGGGTGCAGGACGTGCACTGGCCCAGCGGCGGCCAGTCGCAGGTGCAGACGGGCGCCCGCTGTACCGTCGAATTGCTGATCGACGAGCCCGCCGGGCAGGCTGCGCACTACACCGTGACCGGCGAGCGCGGCATGCGCAGCACGGTGGGGCGGCTCAATTTCGTGGCGCCCATGACGACGCTGGACATGCACTGGTCGCGCGGGCAGGTGCGCTCCATCGTCTGCATGTTCGACCCGGCCAGCCTGGGCCTGCTGGACAGGCAGTTCGGGGATTGGCGGGGCGTGGATCCCCTGGGGGCACTCGACATTCAAAATGACCGCTTGGAGACGACGATGCGCTGGCTTTACCAGGAGCTGCGCCAGCCCACGTTCGCCAGCCAGCTTCAGATCACGAGCATGCTGACGCTGCTGGCGCTTGAAACGCAGCGGCATTTCGGTGCGTGCCTGCCAGAAGGTGCCGTGGGCATGGGCAAGCTCAGCGCCCGGCAGCTGGCCGTGGTGAAGGACCTGATCGAGCAGGCCCTGCCGCAAAGCGTGCCGCTGCAAGCGCTGGCCGCCGCCTGCGGGCTGCCCGCCCGCGAGTTGCCGGCAATGTTCAGGAACACCGTCGGCGTGACCCTGCGCAGCTTCGTGGCGGCCACCCACATTGCGAAAGCCAAGCTGCTGCTGTCCGACTCGCGCCTGCTGATCAAGCAGGTGGCCGGGCGCAGCGGATTCGAGAGCGCTTCGGCCTTCACGGCGGCCTTTCGCAAGGCCACCGGCATGCGGCCCCAGCAGTACCGCGAATTCAACGGCATGCCGGCGGCGCCGGCGGACTCAGGCGGCGAGTGAGCCGCGCAGCTCCTCCAGCGTCATGCCGTGCTGCTCGGCCACGGCCGAGGGGTCGAGGAATTCGCGCCAGGTGGTGATTTCCCCGGCGTCATTGAGCTGGAACACGGCCACCAGCGGAATCGACACCCATTTCCCCTTGCTGAAGGACCAGTCCACCCGTTCGGTGAACACGGTGTTGCCGCTGGCGGCCACGGCTTTCATGTCGTGCCGCTGCTGCTTGACGCGGATTTGCATGTGCTCCAGCTCGGCCTTGATCGCCGCCCGGCCCTGGATGGGCGCAATGAACGGCACGATGATCTGGTAGGTCGCGTCCTCGGCCAGTGGCGCCAGCGCCGCGTCCAGGTCGCGGGGCCAGGTTTCGCGAAAGGCGTCGATGAAACGGCGCACGATGTCTTCATTGCTCATGGTGATTTCCTTCTTGGGGTGGTGAGGGTGGCGGTCCGAATGCCGCGCGGGCGGCGGCCGTGTCAAAGTATTCGCGGCCGCTGGCGATGCGTCCATCGCGAACGATGAAGAGGTAGTGGTAGGTGTTGCAGTACAGCAGGCCCGGCCGCTCGAAACGGCCCTCGGCCTCCATGGCGACCCGCTCGCCTTCGGCGGTGACGCCGGTGACGCGCAGGCGGCGGCTGGGGAAGGCGGCCATCGTTCGCGCCAGGGCGGCGAGCAGCTCCGCCCGGCTGCGCTCGCCCCAGCCGGCCACCCACCAGTGGAACGACGGGGCCAGCAGCGCCTCCAGCGCAGTCGCATCGCCGTCTTCGATGGTCCGCAGGAAAGCGGCGGCCACCTGCCTGGGAATGTGGGGGAACGGGTGCATGGCTTTGGAGTGCGTTCGTTTTGACCAGCCAACAAATTTTTTACATCAAATAGGCCTGTTGCGCAGTTGCAGTCTGCGCAAGCGGCTATTAATTTGGTAGCAAAAAGCTGCTGGATGAACGTCGGCGTAATTCCGCTTCAGCGCACGCTTTCCCGCATCATGGTCGCGTCCGCGCCCATGTCGCGCTCGGACAGCGGCGTCGGCGAGTAGTGCATGCCGCCGACGCTGGGATCGGCGACCGTGCCGTACATGCCCTTGTTGAAGTCGTAGGTGATGCTCGCGCCCGCATAGACAAAGCCGGCGTCGTAGAAGGGCACGTTCAGGTTGAACATGGCGCGGTACAGGTTGCCGCTCTGGTCGAAGGCGTCGAACATGCCGGCGCCGTAGCCGTCCTCGTCCACGTAATACACGCGCTTGGAATAGACGTGGCGCATGCCCGGTTTCAGGGTCGCCTCGACCACCCAGACGCGGTGCAGCTCGGAACGCTCGCAGGACGGGTCCACGTGAAACGGCATCAGCTTGGCTTCGGCCTTGCAGCCGAAGTAGTACTTGTAGCTGTTGTAGGGCAGGATCATCTCCTTCTTGCCCAGCAGCTTGAAGTCGAAGCGGTCCATCTTGCCGGAGAACATCCACAGCTCGTCGTACAGCGACAGGCCGCCCAGGCTGGAGATGGGCGTGTCGTAGGCAAACTCGGGCGCCAGGCGCACGCGGCGCTGGCCCGGTGTGTAGCCCCAGGCGCGGCGCGGCTTCTGGTCCATGTCGAGATAGTCGGCGATGCCGCTGCCCACGCCGGCCGAGCGGGCCGGCGCGCGCGTGATGGCGTAGGTGCGCAGGAACATCTGCGGGTCGCGGTCGGCCTGCTCGGTCTGGTAGTAAGGAAATTCGGTGCGCGCCAGCTGCTCGGAGGTCATGGTCGGGCGGCCAGTGGAATCGACCAGCCAGCCGCGCTGCGAGGGAAGGAACATCACGCCTTCGCCCTGGTAGCGCACGTGCTTGTTCCACATCACCTCGTTGCCGTTCTTCGGGATGGGGAAGGGCAGCCCGCCGCGGCAGGCGACGTCGATGGCATCGTAGTTCTTCAAGCCCTTGCAGGAGACGGCGTTGCGCTCATTGGCCTTGAGCACCTTTTCCGGGAAAGTCTCGGTGCGGTGGGTCGGGAAAACGTCGATGTAGTAGGTGGCCGGGTTCTTCTTGATCAGGTATTTCTGGCCTTCGCTCAGCTTGTCCGCGTACTGATCGACGTTTTTTGCATCGATGCGGTACAGCGGCTTTTCGGCGCGGAAGGGGTCGGTGTAGATGCCGCTGCCGGGCTGGTAGTCGGAAGGCGCCTTGACCGGCACGCCGGTGTACTCGGGAATGGTGCCCTCCTTGTTGCCGGCCTTGATGGCGCCAAAGCGCGTCAAATTGGCGCCAAGCTGCTTGGCCTCGTCGGGCGTGACCTCTGCATGGGCCGCAGTGAGCAGGCCAGTCAGTAAAACGGCGGCGAGAGTGATGTGTTTCATTTTTGAAGGTTTCCTGTCAGTGTTCATTTGGCTTCAGAAGCCGGTTTTGTAGGTGAAGGCCAGCCAGCCCCGGTCGGTGTTGCCGACGCTGCCGTTGCCGCCCAGCACGGCGCTGCCGCTGGCGTTGTATTTCGGCCTTGCCAGCGCGTCGGCGTAGCGCAGCGTGAACTCATGCCGCTGGCCGTAGGTGAGCTTGACGCCGACGGCATAGGTCAGGGCCTTTTCGCTGCCGCCGCCGGCGCTGGCGGCATTGCCCTTGATGCCGTAGTTGATCGATAGCGGCAGTTCCATGTCCCACGAAGGCCTGACCTGCAGCCACTGGGGGGTGAAGTTGACCGCCACCGCCGCGTAATGCTTGCTGGAGCAGCCGTCGTCCTTGCCGCCCGACCCGACCACGCCAGGCGTTTCCAGCGCGCGGCAGGCGCCGTAGCCCACCCCTTTGAACAGCTCCTCGTGCGAAGTCACGCGCAGCAAGCGGCTGTAGGCAAATTCGGCGGCCAGGCTGGCGGTGTCGAACAGGGCGGTTTTGGGGAACAGCATGACGCCGTTGACGATGGCATGCAGCGTGTCGCCGCGCGGGCCTTCGTTGTCGGCGGCGCTGATGCCGGTGGCATTGAGCGCGCCGTCCTTGCGCATCGACAGTTCGGTGCCGACGCTCACCGGCCCGATCACGCGGGCCAGGCTGGCGCCGATGAGGGAGACGTTTTTCGGGTAGGCCAGTCGGTACGCGCCTTGCGCACCCAGCACCTGGGGCGAGAGCCAGGGCTGGTAATCGTCGAAGCGGCGGTAATACAGCCCGAGCGTCGATTCGATGGACTCGGCGTTGTACTTGGCGGTCAGGCCCCAGTTGCCCGACTGCCTGGGCTTGACTGAATCCAGCCTGGAAAACGCCAGGCCGTTGGCCGCCACCGGCAGCCTGTCCGGGCCTTCGAACAGCATGTCGGCCGGCGCGAAATAGGTGCCGCCATAGGGCAGTCGGGTGTTTTTCCACTCGTAAAAATACTGGCCGGCCACACTCAGGCTGTCGGTGATCTGGGCGCGGGCGGCGATCTGGCCGAGCGGCAAGAACACTTCCTTGGTCTCGATGCCCGGGCTGGTCGAGGCCTTCACGCCGTCGGCGGGCGCCTGCGAGTAGGAAATCGCATGAGCGCCGAACAGCAGCCCTTCGCCCCAGTAGTTGGTGTGGCGCCCGATCTTGACGTTCACCGGGGTTTCACCCAGGCGGAAGTTGCTCCAGACAAAGGCGTCCAGAATCTCGCCCGAAGGCCCGGCCACATAACGCTTGACGGTGTCGTTGTATTGATTGCCGATATAGCTGGAGGAAAAACCCGGCGCAACCGTGCGCACGCTGGTGTCGCGGTAGGCGTGGTCGTTCCAGAAGGCGGCGCTGACGCGCGCGCCGAACCGGTTCTTGTAGTTGAGGTCGAGCTCGCCCAGCAGGTCCAGCCGGTTGGTCACGATGTCGCCCTTGTCGAACTTGCTGTCGGACTCGTCGTAGGTCGAGTTGTTCAGGATGCGGGGGTCCTGCTTCTCGGTGCGCACGCCGAGGTTGTAGCGCACCGTGGTGTCGGCGCGCAGCGTGAGGTCCGGGTTGCCGGTGGCGATCTCGATGGCGCTGGCGCCGCCCGATGCGGCCAGTATGGCGAGCGAGAGCGCGGTCATTGCCGGCGAATGGCGAGAGCGGATGCGCATGGTTTTGTCTCCTTTTGTTGTGTTGCTTTGGCGGACTCATCTTCCGGCGGCACAGGCCCGCTGTCGCGCGCAGCTGATACCGATGAAATGCAAAAGATGTCTTTGGCGCTTCACTTCTGCACGAAGGCGCGTTCCAGCACATAGTCGCCCGGCACGCCCACTTGCGGCGAGGCGCAAAAGCCGTGCGTGTCGAGCATGGCGGCCAGGTCGCGCAGCATGGCCGGGCTGCCGCACAGCATGGCGCGGTCGCATGCCGGGTCCAGGGCCGGCAGGCCGATGGCCCGGAACAGCGAGCCGTCCTCGATGATGTCCGTCAGGCGGCCCTGGTTGTGAAAGGCCTCGCGGGTGACGGTCGGGTGGTAGATCAGCTTGCCCTGCAGCAGCCCTCCCAAGTCCTCGTGGCGCGGCAGGTCTTCGGTGATGAAGTGCCGGTAGGCCAGTTCGTCCACCCGCCGCACCCCATGCACCAGGATCACTTTTTCAAAGCGCTCGTAGGTTTCCGGATCGCGGATGATCGAGAGAAACGGCGCCAGCCCGGTGCCGGTGGCGAACAGGTACAGGTGCCGGCCCGGCCGCAGGTCGTGGATCACCAGCGTGCCGGTGGGTTTTTTGCTGATGAACACCTCGTCGCCAACGGCCAGGTGCTGCAGCCGCGAGGTCAGCGGCCCGTTCTGCACCTTGATGCTGAAGAACTCCAGGTGTTCCTCATGGTTGCAGCTGGCGATGCTGTACGCGCGCAGCAGCGGCTTGCCGCCGACCGGCAGGCCGACCATCACGAAATGGCCGTTTTCAAAGCGCAGCGAGGGCTCGCGGGTGGTGCGGAAACTGAAGAGCGTGTCGTTCCAGTGGTGCACGCTCACCACCCGCTCGGTGTGCAGATTGCTCATCGCCGTTCTGGCTCACAGCGCCGCGGCGTGGAAGTAGCGGATCTGCACGTCGTCGCCGTCGAACTTGTACAGCTCGATGCTGGGCCGGGCCGGCATGTCGGTGCCGAGGGTCTTGTTGTGGTGGTAGCAGGCTGCCTCGCTGCCCGTCACCATGACCTCCTTCACGTCGATGTGGACCTTGCCGGCAAAGCGCTGCCACATGTCTTCCAGCGCGGCCCAGCCTTCGAGCACCGGAATGCCGACGTATTCAATCGTCATCCTGCCCGGCACCATGGCGTGGTACAGGGCAAACATCTCTTCTTTCTTGCCGGCGTTCCATAGCGCGACCTGCTGGTGCAGGAAGCTGCGGATTTCCTGGGGCGAACGTGTTTTCATCATCAATCCTCGTGTGAATAGGCACCTGCCGTTGCGGGTGCCGGATCATTTTCGGCACGCAGCCGCGCCGGTGGCGTGCAAGCGCTATCGATGAAATCGGGGGAAGCATTTCCCAATCGACACAGCCCCAGGCTCTGCGCCCCATAGCTATGCGTCTGCATTTGGGCGATGCTCCCAAGCCCGCGCCGCGCCGCTTCGCTGCCTAGACTGATGGCTGGCTCTTTTACCGAGAATGGCATGAACACCACGACCCCAGATTCCTCTGTCCACCGCCGGACCTGCCCGCTGTGCGAAGGCATGTGCGGCCTCAAGGTCACCGTGGCCGCTCAGCAGGTGATCAGCATCCGGCCCGACCCTGACAACGCTTTTAGCCGAGGCCACATCTGCCCCAAGGGCACGACGCTGGGTGCCCTGCACCACGACCCGGACCGCCTGCGCAGGCCGATGGTGCGCGACGGCACCGAGTGGCGCGAAGTGTCCTGGGAAGCCGCTTTCGAGCGCATCGAGGAACTGGTGGCCGGCGTGCGCGAGCGCCACGGCCAGGGGGCCTTTGCCTTCTACAGCGGCAACATGAGCAAGGGCGGCTTCGACACCAGCCGCTATACCGCCATGCTGGTGCGCCAGGGGCGCTTTGCGCACCGCTATTCGTCCAGCAGCGTGGACCAGCTGCCCAAGAACGTCACCAACTTCCTGATGTACGGCGACATGTGGAAGATGCCGATCCCAGACGTGGACCGCACCGACCTGTTCGTCATCTTCGGCGGCAACCCGGCCGCGTCCAAGGGCAGCATCTTTTCGCATCCGGACGCGATGGGCGCGATCAAGGCCTTGCGGGCGCGGGGCGGCCGCGTCATCGTGGTCGATCCGGTGCGCACCGGCACCGCGCAGGTGGCGGACCAGTGGATCTCGATCCGCCCCGGCGGCGACGCCGCCTTGATGCTGGCCGTCGTGAACGTGCTGTTCGCTGAAGGCCGGGTGCGCCTCAAGCAGCTGGAAGGACGGGTCAACGGCCTGGAAGAACTGCGCGCGGCGGCGCAGGCTTACTCGCCCGAGCGCGCATCGGCCTTTTGCGGCGTGCCGGCGGATGTCATCGTCCAGCTGGCGCGGGAGATTTCCGATGCGAAGAGCGCCGCCGTCTATGGCCGCATCGGCACCTGCACCCAGGAGTTCGGCACGCTGGCGTCGTGGCTGGTGGATGTGGTGGGCGCGCTGACCGGCAACCTGGATGCGGTGGGCGGCACGCTGTGGAGCACGCAGGTGGCGCCGCACCTGTCGCTGAACCCGCCGTATCCGCCCAGCGCGCCGCTGCACGGCAAGCTGGTGCGCACGCGCGGCGTGCCCTCGGTGCTGGGCCAGGTTCCGGCGTCGTCCCTGGCCGAGGAAATCGACACGCCGGGTCCGGGGCAGGTGAGGGCGCTGGTCACCATGGGCAGCAACCCGGTGCTGTCCGCGCCGGGCTCGGCGCGGCTGGACGCGGCCCTGCCGCTGCTCGAATGCATGGTCAGCATCGACCTGTACCGCAACGAGACCACGCGCCATGCCCATGTGATCCTGCCGGCCCTGTCGCCGCTGGAGCAGCCGCACTGGGACGTGTATGCCTTGCCGTTTTCCTTGAGCATCGGCGGACTTTACTCGCCCACCCTGTTCGAGCCCGAAGACCGCCCGCCCGAGTGGGAAGTGCTCACGCGCCTCGGAGCCATAATGG
>JAQGNK010000041.1 GCA_028291905.1 Polaromonas sp. | reverse complement strand
GGTGGCGGTCTGCCCGGCGCCTGTGAGCGGTGTGATGACCGTCTGCGCCTGCACCACCGGCCCGGTCGCGCCCAGCGCAACCGCTGCCGCCAAGGCCAGCGGCCGCACGCGCACCAGCAGGCGCCGGCGGGCAAGGCGAGCCATTAAGGCGGGGGATCGGGTCGGGAGGGCGGGGAGTTTCATGGCGTGGAGTCCTGGTAACCGGGGCGAGGGAGGCAGTGCGGGCGATGTGAAATGAAGGGATCGTGTCAGGCGGTGGCCGGCTCGGGTTCGGCCGGGGCGGTGGCCGCCACCGGCGCTGCGGCAGGCTCTTGCTGCGCAGCGCGCTCCATCAGGGGCCTGAAGCGCCTGAGGGACAGCAGGTGAAGGTAGGCCAATGCCAACGCACCCTTGCTGTGCAGTTCCCCGGCTTGCGCCGCGTCAAGCGCATTCAACTTGCTCTCGTCAACGCTCAGGAAGCCGGTCAGTTCCATCTGGCGCCCACTCGGCAGGATGACCTGCAGCGTGCGCTCATGCAGCACGCCGGCGGCGTCCAACGCGGCCACGATGTCGGAGGTCGTCGAGGCCGCCGCATCCAGTGCGACCAGTTCTTGCAGGACCGCCTGCAGCCAGGGCATTTCCTTGCCCTGATCGTCGAACAGTGGCTCGCCCTTGGCCAGAGCGAGCGCGGGCCGATGCACGGCGACCGGCCGCGCGCCTTCGTTGTCGTACTCGGTCAGCAAGCGAAACGGCCAGGTGCGCAGGACCGCCGGCAGGTAATTGCCGGTCCAGTGCCCGTCGGCGTCGACGAAAAGGTTGCGCCCATGCTCCAGGCCGGTGAGGGCCAGCAGCCGCCCGCCACCGCCAGCCACGCGCGTCATGACGCATGGAAACTCGACCGCCGCTGCCGGCATCTCCGCAGCTGCGAGCGCCACGGTGATCGTGTTGCTGACCCAACGCATGTCGCGCTGGTCGCGGTTCAACCGCAGCAGGCGATGGGCCTCGCGGTGCAAGATGGTGAATTCAGACGCGGCCGCAACGGCAGGTGCGGGGGTGAAAGCGGGAACGGGCGGGGTTTGAATTTTTTTCATGGAGAGGGTCATTTCGTGATGAGGGGTGCAATGTGGTTTTTCGGGTGCCCAACGGCGTGCGCAGGGTGAGAGCGGCTACCAGGTCGCGCTGGCCCGCAGCGAAAGCCGAGTTCGCGACCCCTGCAAGCCGACAATCTGCCTGGCGAGGGTGGCATCGACCGCTAGGTGTCGATTCACCTGAAACTGGACACCCGCGCCGGCAGAGGCGATGCTGTGCGATGAACCGTTGCTGATGGCGCGCGCCTGGTCCGCAAACAGATACGCCTCGGTGGAATCGAGTCCCTGGACCGTGACGGGCTGGTACAGCGCCAGTTGCAGTGCATGACCGCGTTCGCCGATCACGGCGCCGCTGTCGAAGCCGCGCACCGAATTGCTGCCGCCGGCCAGCCAGGCGTCCGTGACGTCCGGGGCGTTGCGCGTACCCAGTCGTGCTTGGCCGTTGACGCGCAGCAAGGGCCCGCCAGTCGCGCCCAGCCTGACCGCGACCATGCCCGCCACTTCCGCAAAACTATAGGCGTTGACCGCTCCCCGTGCGGTGGTGATCGAGGTGCGCAGCGACCCCGGCGACACATCGCCAGGCTCCCGTGCCGGCCAGTCTGTCGATGCCGCCAGCGTCAGCCTCTCGACGCTCCGGTCGCTCAGCACTTCGCCGCTGATGGTCGATTTGGATTTCACCTGCGACACGGCACCGGACAGGCGCAGCAGTTGCTGCGCGGCAATGGGCAGATGGCGCCCAAGCTCCACAGCCATTGAGCTGGACACACCATTGATCACCAGGTCGGGTATGTCGGGATTGCTTGACGCGAACGTGCTGCGCGAGCGCGAGCCCGTGGCGCTGCCACCCAGCCGCCAGCCCTGCTGGCCCAGCGGCAGGCTGCCCGCCAGGCTCAGCGTGGCGGCATTCGAATTGACAATGGTCATGACATCGACGCGGCCGCCGCGCAGACCCAGCGGGTAGCGGCGATAGCCGGCAATCAGGCTGTTTCCAGACGAGCGGCCAGAGCCGACGTCGGGCATGTCCATCAGCCCCCAGACCTGCGACATCGAGGTGTCCGGCACGCGGATCAGCAAGTCACTCCGGCCGAATTCAGTGCCGGGAACATAGGCCGCCTGGGCTGCGTAGTCGCTGGCCACATTGAATACACCCAGGCGGCGCTCAAGTTCCTCGGGCCGGATGACGGAACCAGCCGCCAGGTCAAACCACTGGCCGACCCAGTCGGGATCGACGCTGGACGCACCCTCGACCTTGACCGCTCCTAGCTTGCCTTCCACCAGCAGCACCCGCATGGAGCCGCTGCGCAAATCCTGCTGGGGCAACACCGGCACGGCGGTTTGCACGCCCTTGCCGAGGTACAGCGCCTGAATTGCGCGAAGAAAGGCGTTGAGGTCCTGGCTGGTGACTTCGCGCCCCAGGTAGGGCTGGGCCAGCGCGCGCAATTCGGCATCGTCAAGTAGCGCGCTGGGCGAAAACAACACCTCATTGAGCACCACCGTGCCCGCGAGCATGGGCGCTTCGGGGATCCGCAGGGGCTCTGCTGGCACCAAGCGAGGCAGCGCTGGCAGCAGCGGAGCGGCGCTGTCGGCGCGCCTGAGTTCGTCCTGCATGCGAGCGGCCGGATCAATCGCAGGCATGTCAGCCGCCATGGCACTGCCACTTATAAATGCCAGGATGGCGGTAACTAGCGCCATGCGACGCTTGGAAAAAAGGTTTGGCGGGATGGACCGACCAATCCCACCACGAAAATTTGACTGGCTAGCCTGCTGACGTTGGTCAATTAAAGCACTGGCAAGGCAAGTCGTTCTCTTTCTGCCCCTACTAACTGCTACGACATTGGCGACAGAAACATGCAATCTCAGTAAATCCGTAAGGCAGTTATGGGGGAACGAGAAAGGACGTCGCAACGGCGCACCATGAACAGAAACAAGAACTACAGGGGGTTTCATAAAAAAAGAATCTTGGTATTGAATTTCGAATGGGTTTCGATGTACCCCTCAAGAGAAACACTTCCAAGGAAAAGCACTCTCTTTTCCATTGGTTACATTAATTACCAATTTGTACATTAGTTGTTTACGCGTGCATACGGTCAATACTGACTACTTGACAACACTTGATTTTTTGGTAAGTGAACCTGTATCCAGCTCAATAGGACTGGTTCGTAGGGTTACCTGTGCCGCAGAACAGAACAAAATCCGCCAAGGCATTCATTTCGGAGCAAGGCGCCGGGACGTGTATTCCTCATGGATGACCATGAGGTGCTGCCTGCTAAAATAAGGCTGAGGTTGCCACACCACGCAGTCTCTACATCGGTGCCAACGACCGGTAATTCGCCGCAGGTTTAATGCAGGCGTCGCTGTAATTCCAAGTTCCTCAGACCGTCACCCAGTGCATCCAGTTGCGGCTGAATGAAGCTCGAAATCTTGTACTGATTGGAGTTGATTACATACAGCAGTCGGCACTTTTGTGCTGACTGCTCCGCATTCAATACGTGCAAAGGCTCTATAGCCTTCAGTTGCTCGATCATGTCACTGTATTGGGTTTCCAGCGCTGGCAAATCTCCCCACCGACGAGTGCGCGTCAATACCAACATGCAGTCGGTCAGTTCAGCGATTTTCTCGTACCAAGACAAAACTTTGTTTTTGCTATTCATTTTCATTTCATGTAACAAATATTAAGTTTGTACTAATTATGTAATTTTGTCCATGGTCAAAATTGACTGCTTGGCAAGGGCTGCTTGAGGTGATGTAATTTAATAATGG
>JAQGNK010000032.1 GCA_028291905.1 Polaromonas sp. | reverse complement strand
GTAGCGCACCTGGGCGGTACAGCCCTGTGCTTTGGGCTTGACGAAGGCCTTCTAATTAGGTTTCTAAGTCCGGGGGCAGAAACAACAGCCGCGACAACGTGCCCAATAGCCACTCTCAAACCAGCATGCTTTGTGGGCGCTGAGGTTATCCATTGCTAGAGTATTGCCAGGGTAGCTCGGTCACAGATTGCACCCAGCGCGGACTGCAGAATTCTTATTTTTCAACTCTTGAAATCAAAGCATTTCTTCAGGGGCCAATGGCCCAATCAACTTGAGCAGCAGCTTCATAGGCACGCTGACATCTGGCTCTGTGGTGGAGTCCGTAAGTGCCGAGCCTTGGGGCGCCCGCCAGACCAGTTGGCCATTCACCAGTTGCACATGGTAAGCGCCGCTGACCAACGACGGCTCGATCATGCGCGTAGCCTCCTGAGAAACCGCGCGGTTCCTGATGATGACGGCAATCTCGCTGTTTTGAAGCTGGGAGCGCAGGTCCAGGTTCATCGATCCCACCACCAGCAGTCGCCCATCGACCACCACCACTTTGGCGTGCAGGCTGGCGCGCGAGCCGTTCTTCGAGCCCCCCGTCGAGCCGGTTGCCGAGCCAAAACTCCTGACCGTGCCTTCCTGTTCGGCGCGCATTTCATAAAGTTCAATGCCCATCGCTAGCAGCGCCTCGCGGTAACGGGAATAGCCGACATGCGCCGCTGGCGCATCGTTGGAAGCCAGCGAGTTGGTCAGCACCCGCACCCGCACACCGCGCCTTCGCAAGTCGGCAAACTGGCCCATCATGCGCTGGCCCGGAACAAAATAGGGTGAAACGATCAGCAGGTCTTTTTTGGCTTCCGACATCAGCTGCAGCAGGCCATCGACAGCGGTTTCCTGCGCCTCCTCCACATCGTCGGCATCGGCGGCAATCTTGGATGGCTTGTCCACCAGCAGCACCGACGGCGCCCAGGTCCAGGTGAGTACGCTCAGGTTCGTTGAGTCGGGCAGGGCGGGCCGGGGCGCATCGCTGCCTTCCAGCAAATTGGCGATGGCTTGCGCCTGGGGGCTGGCTGCGTCTGTCGCTGCGTGCAATACAGCCGAATTGTCTGGCTGATTGTGGTGTGATACCGCAGGACTGCGCTTGAGCGTCTCGATTTCCTTGGCGGTCATCAAGGAGGGCACCGGATACGCCAGGGGGTTGTTCCAGTATTGGTCAAAACTACGCGACAGGTCGCGGACGATGCGGCCCGCTGCGAGCACGTCGATGTCCACAAAGTTGGTTCCCCGGCTCTGGCCGAAATAAGTTTCGCCCAGATTGCGTCCGCCGGTGATGGCTACCGCGTTATCGGCGATGAAAATCTTGTTGTGCATGCGGCGCTGCATGCGCGCCACGTCGTTGAGGTTGCTCACGATCCGCAAAATCATCGACTCGCGGCCGCCAGGCAATGGGTTGAACAGGCGCATCTCAAAATTCTTTTCAAAGGCGAGTTTCAGAACCTGCGCATTTTTCCCGGAGGTGTTGAAGTCGTCCAGCAGGATGCGGATGCGCACGCCGCGCCCGGCCGCTTCACGCAATGCATCGAACATTCGTTCGGTGGTGGCATCGGCAAAAATGGCGTAGTACTGAATGTCCAGTGTTTTTTGTGCTGCCTTGATCAACGTCATGCGGCTGGTAAAGGCCAGCTCGGCATTGCCCACCAGTGCAAACCCGGAATCATTGCGGGTGCCCGCCTTGGCGGCGCGTGCCTGGACAAGCTGGCCCAGCCGGGTTTCCATCGGATTGGCCAAAGCGCTGGAAATTGGACGATCCACATCGGTGGGCAGCGATGCGCAGCCGGAAACCAACAAGCCCAGAAACATCACAAAGAGCCATTGCAAGGCGCTGCGAGGGCGAAGTTCGGCTGAGTTGAAAAGAGTGCGGGCGCGCAGCGCTACAGTGGTGTGCATGGTGCTGGCCACTGTAGCGCAAGCCCTGCTGCCTTGAGCGTGTCAGGCGGAGTGTTTTGCCCATTCTTCATGTAGGCGCCTTTCGTGACAATCTGCGGCGCATCCAGGCGTTAACGCTTCAAGGCTTTACCGGCAGGATAACGCCATGAATCACGAAGACAGTGTTTCCCAGCGCTGCAGGGCATCCATGAGTTCTTCTTCGAGTTTGGTATTGCGCGCCGTGAGCTCGGCGGCCCTCTTGGGATTGTTGGCGTACAGCGTGCCGTCGTACAGCTCTTGCCCAATCGCCTTTTGCTGCGATTCAAGCTGCTGGATCAGTGCTGGCAGGCCCTCCAGCTCACGCTGCTCCTTGTAGCTAAGCTTCTTTTTTGATAGCTGCTCGCGCACTTCTTTATTGGGCTCGGCCGTGATTTTGCTTGTATTTTTTACGCTGGAAGGGCTTGCGGCGCCTTTGCCGCTGCCGGTGATTTGCGCTGCACGTTTCGACTGCGTGAGCCAATCCGTCACGCCCCCTTCATATTCGCGCCAGAAGCCGGGGTTGTCCGGCGTGCCTTCATAGGCAATGGTGCTGGTCACGACGTTGTCCAGGAAGCGACGGTCGTGGCTTACCAGAAACACGGTGCCTTCGTAGTTTTGCAGCAAATCTTCAAGTAATTCGAGCGTGTCAATGTCCAGGTCATTGGTCGGCTCGTCAAGCACCAGCACGTTGGCCGGACGTGCGAACAGGCGCGCCAGCAGCAGGCGGTTGCGCTCTCCGCCCGACAGCGTGCGCACCGGCGAGTTGGCACGCGAAGGCGAGAACAAAAAGTCGGTCAGGTAGCTTTTGACGTGTTTCTTCTGGCCATTGATCTCAACCCATTCGCTGCCTGGGCTGATGAAGTCTTCCAGCGTGGCATCCAGGTCCAGCGCGTCGCGCATCTGGTCGAAGTACGCCACCTGCAGGTTGGCGCCTTGGCGAATCTTGCCCGGCGGATTGGTCGCGTCGGGCTGCAACTCGCCCAGGATCAGCTTGAGCAGAGTGGTTTTTCCCGCGCCATTGGGGCCAAGCAGGCCCACCTTGTCGCCGCGCAGCAAGGTGCCGCTGAATTTGCTGACGATGAGCTTTTCGAAGCCTGGATGGCCAAAGCTTTTCGACACGTCGGTGAGTTCGGCCACGATCTTGCCGCTTTTGTCGCCACTGGAAACGTCCAGATTGACCCGGCCCACTGCATCGCGGCGGGCTGCGCGGTTGTCACGCAATGCCTCCAACCGGCCAATGCGGGCCGTGCTCCGAGTACGACGCGCTTCTACGCCTTTGCGGATCCAGACTTCCTCTTGTGCCAGCAACTTGTCGGCCTTGGCAAAAATGACGGCCTCCTGCGCCATCTGATCTTCCTTCTGGACCAGGTACTGGGCAAAATTGCCGGGGTAGCTGCGCAGCTTACCGCGATCCAGTTCAACAATAACGGTCGCCACCTGATCCAGAAAAGCCCGATCATGTGTGATGGTGATGATGCTGCCGTTGAAATTGATCAGCAACTCTTCCAGCCAAGCAATCGAGTCGAGGTCCAGGTGATTGGTGGGCTCATCAAGCAGCAGCACGTCGGGCTTGGCAACCAGCGCCTGTGCCAGCGCAACACGTTTTTTAGTTCCGCCCGATAGCGAACCCACGATGGCATCCTTGTCCAGGTGAAGGCGGTGCAGGGTTTCTTCAACGCGCTGTTCCCAGGTCCAACCGTCCAGCGCTTCGATTTCAGATTGCAGCGCGTCCAGGTCTGTATGCTCATCTGCCGCAAGATAGAGCTCGACCACTTGCTTGGTTCTCGCCAGTCCTGCGCTGGCAGCTATGAATACAGTAGCATGAGGATCAAGACTAGGCTCTTGTGGAACATAGGCAATGCGCAAGTTTTGTTGAAGCTGCAAGGTTCCGTCGTCGGGCTTTTCAAGTCCGGCAAGGATTTTGAGCAAAGATGACTTGCCTGTGCCGTTGCGGCCAATCAAGCCAATCCGCTGATTGGTTTCGAGTGAAAAATCTGCGTGGTCCAGCAGCGCGACGTGCCCAAAAGCGAGTTGAGCGTCTAAAAGAGTAATAAGTGCCATATGGCCCGTGATTATCCCGGTGCTTCAACCCGCGCTAAATATTTCGCAGTGCAAGCAAGACAAGGCGGTGATCAGTTCATGCAGCGAAGAAGATGATTTAACTGAACTTATACAACTGCCAATTCGATCGGCCCAGATTTTTTGGACACCTGATAGCTTTCATTTCAAGAGGCAGAAGACGTATTCATGAACAAGCAACTAAGGTTTCGAGAAGAATTTAAGATTGAAACTGTCGAATGGGTAACAAAACAGGGCCATCGAGTGGCTGAAGTGGCTGCCTGACTCAATGTCAGTCAAGACAGCCTGTGTGTGAGGCTCAAGCGTTGTAGCAAGACCCCAGGGCCTCTGCCTATAAGTCAAGAAACTGAAAAGAGATGGTCGGGCAGTAATTACAAGTTACAAGTCCTAAAGTGCTGGTCAAGGGCCCTACAGCTCAACACTCAGGAAGGAAGAGCAATTTTTTTGTAATGCGCTAACGCAATGGCGAAGCAGGCGTGCTATGATACGAGGCTCTGCAAATGACGTGGAAACGAGCTAAAAAGCAAGTTGACAAGTAAGTTGCGGTAAAAAGTCAAAAAATAATTTGATGACTGCCTAAAAAGCGGTATATAATTTGAGGCTCAGCTGATTACAGCAAGCGACACGAGGCAGGGCGGTGAAAGCTGCAGGGCAAGAGTGTCAGGATCATTAAAAATTTACAGCCGATAAGTATGGGCGTTTGAAGGGCGAAAAGCCAGGTCGCTTCGGTGGCCAGGTCTTTTGGACCTTAAACGCTCATGGAGATAGAAAAAGCA
>JAQGNK010000006.1 GCA_028291905.1 Polaromonas sp. | reverse complement strand
CAATACACCCCGAAGCCGGCCGAAACCAAAAGGCCCGGCGCCCGGCGCCATCGCTCAGTGGACGCGGACGCCGCTGCCTGCCGCCACATCGCCGATCACGGCAGCCTCCGGGAATCCCTGCGAGTGAAACAGTGCCAGCACCGCATCCGCGCTGTCCGGGCTGCACGACACCAGCAGCCCGCCCGAAGTTTGCGGGTCGCTCAGCAGGGCGCGGTCAATCTCTGAAAACCCCGGCGGCAACAGGACTTCCTGGTCGTAGCTGCTCCAGTTGCGCCCTGACGCCCCGGTGATGCAGCCCTGCGCGGCCAGCGCGCGGGCGCCGGCGATCAGCGGCATGCGCGCCCAGTCCAGCCGGGCCTGCAGGCCGGCGCCGCGTGCCAGTTCGAGCGCGTGCCCTGCCAGGCCGAAGCCGGTCACATCGGTCAGCGCATGCACGCCGTCCATGGCCGACAAGGCAATGCCCGGCTTGTTGAGCTGGGTGGTGAGGGCGATCATTCGCGCATAGCCTTCGGCGTCCAACATTTCTTTCTTGAGCGCGGCCGACAAGATGCCCACGCCCAGCGGCTTGCCCAGGATCAGCACGTCGCCGGCCTGGGCGCCCGAGTTCTTCTTGACGCGGGACGGATGCACCAGCCCCATCACCACCAGGCCGTAGATCGGCTCGACCGAGTCAATGGTGTGACCGCCTGCAATCGGAATGCCGGCGGCGCGGCAGACATTCTGGCCACCCTGCAGGATCAGCCCGATGGTCTCCAGCGGCAGCACATTGACCGGCATCCCGACCAGCGCCAGCGCCATGATCGGCGTGCCGCCCATGGCGTACACGTCGCTGATGGCGTTGGTCGCGGCGATGCGGCCAAAGTCATACGGGTCATCGACGATGGGCATGAAGAAGTCGGTGGTGGCGATCAGCGCCTGCTCGTCGTTGAGCTGATAGACCGCGGCGTCGTCGGCGGTTTCGATGCCGACCAGCAGTTGCGGCGGCAGGTTCAGGCCCGGCAGGTTGCCGGCCTTCTTGAGTATGTCGCTCAGCACGCCGGGCGCGATCTTGCAGCCGCAGCCGCCGCCGTGCGACAGGCTGGTCAGGCGGGGCGCGAGGGAGGCGCCGGGCAGGGAAAAGGTGTTGGCGGTGGTAGAAGTGTCAGGGGCATTCATCCTGCCAAGTTTAGAGGATGCATGGTCGGTGAACGCGGCCGGGCGCTTGGCCGCACCCTGGCCGGATGCTGTTTCTGGCAAGCCGGCCCCATGGCTTGCTATGCTTGTATTTTTACGCTGGCCAGTCCAGTCCAGGGCGGCAGAACATCAGGAGGCTTGTCGTGGCCACGGAACCTTTTTCTTCTCCTTCCCCATCGGCGGCCGACAGCCCGAAGCTGATCGATTCGCCCTTGATGCGCCGCGCCGGCCGCGACGTGCTGTCGCTGGCGCTGATGGACGCGCGCAACCATACGCTGCACCTGTTCGGCCAGTACCAGAAGGCGCTGGAATCGGTGAATTTTGCCGTTCCGCCGTTGCCGGGCCTGAACCCGCCGCTGTGGCTGCTGGGCCATGTCGGCTGGTTCCAGGAGCGCTGGATCGGCCGCAACCTGCAGCGGGCGCTGGGCGCGCGCTGCGAGCCGGCGCCGGTCCGCCTAGCGTCGCTGGAGCCCAATGCCGACCGCTGGTGGGACGCCGGGCAGCTGCCCCATTCCCAGCGCTGGACACTGCAGCTGCCTGACATGGGCCACTGCCGCAGCTACCTGCTGGAAACGCTGGAGACCACGCTGGAGCTGCTGGAAAAAGCCGATGGCGATGACGACGCGCTGTATTTTTACCGGCTCTGCCTGTTTTATGAAGACCTGCAGGGCGAAGCCCTGACGCATGGCGCGCAGGCACTGGGCCTGGCGCTGGACAAGCCGCTGCAGGCGGCGTTCACCCCGCCGCCGCTGGTGCTGCGCGAGCCGCTGCTGATTCCGGCCACGACCTGGCAGCTGGGCAGCGCGCCCGGCGCCGGGGCCGGCTTTGCCTTTGACAATGAGCTGCAGGCGCATGCGGTGCGCGTGCCTGAATTTGAAATCGACGCCCAGGTGGTGACCTGGGCGCAGTATGTGGAGTTTGTCGGCGACGGCGGCTATGACCAGGAGGCGTTCTGGCACCCGGACGGCTGGCGCTGGCTGCAGGCGCAGGCGGCGGGAGAAGGCGAGGGCCGGCGCGGGCCGCGCCATGTCGAGCAGATCGGCATGGGCAGCGGCGCGGTGATCCAGAGCCGTTTCGGCCAGCCGATGCGGATGCAGGCCAATCAGCCAGCCATGCACATGACCTGGTGGGAGGCCGACGCCTGGTGCCGCTGGGCCGGACGCCGACTGCCGGCCGAGGTGGAATGGGAGGTGGCGGCGCACACGGCGGCGCGCCGGGGTTTTCGCTGGGGCGATGCCTGGGAATGGATGGGCACGACGTTCCGGGCGTATCCGGGTTTTGCGCCCAGCCCGTGGCAAGACTATTCGCAACCCTGTTTCGGCACGCACAAGGTGCTGCGCGGCGGCTCGTTCGCCACCCGCGCCCGTCTCAGGCACCCGAAGTTTCGCGGCTTTTACCTGCCTGAGCGGGATGATGTGTTTTGCGGATTCAGGTCTTGTTCGCTATGAAATACATAGCCGCTTGTGCAAGCCGTTGTTGCGCTTGAGGCTAATTTGACTGCTTGGTTTGGTGGTCAATTCATGGTTTTGCTTTTCTGCCGTGGGCTGCTGGCCGGGAGCCGCCACCGGGCCAACCCCGGCTACCCAAGCCAAATTGCTATTTTTTTAATAGCTGTCAACGCAATCAGAACAGGCGCCAAAGGCTTGTTTTATCAACAGTCCAGGCATTTCAAGCGCGACGCGGGCGCATGAACGCACCGCCTGGCAGCGCTCATCCACTGGCCCGCACGCTGCCAGGCGCTGTTGATTTCTGCACAACCAGCCGGCCCTAACTGTTGCGATCCGTCAGGCAACTGTCCGGTAAGCAGCAGAAATCCGCCAAATTACCTCCAAATCTAATGAATTGGATTGGCATGGCTCCTGCGTATATAGAAGCGACGCAAGTCACCGCCCGCGTTGAAAAGCAGGGCGAATGCATCAGCCCACGCTGCCCTGGCGGCGGTGGCGAATGCGGTGGCAGCGACGCATCATTCACCAAGGAAAGCCGCCATGAATCTCGGACGCAGACAACTTCTTCAAACCATCGCCGCGCAGGGGCTGGGCGTCAGCGCCCTGGCGTCGGTGGCGCAAACCGCCGCTGCACAAACCCAGGCCCAGCCGACGGTGATCCGCTTCGGCGTGGCCCAGCCGGCCATCGGCAACCCGCCGGGTTTCTACGGCAGCTCGGTGTCGATTGCCCATGCCAAGGGCTGGATAGAGGAAGAGTTCAAGAAGGACAACATCAAGATCGAATGGTTTTTCTTCAAGGGGGCCGGGCCGGCCGTCAATGAAGCGCTGACCAACAGCCAGCTCGACTTCGCCTTCCAGGGCGACCTGCCAGCCATCATCGGCAAGGCGGCGGGCCTGAAGACCAAGCTCATATTGGCGACCGGCGTGCGCTCGAACATCTACTTGGCGGTGCCGCCGGACTCCGACATCAAATCAGTCAAGGACTTGCGCGGCAAGCGGGTCGCCATCTTCAAGGGCACCAACGCCCAGCTGCCGATCAACCGCCTGCTCGAAGCCAACGGCCTGGCTGAAAAGGACATCCGCGCCATCAACCTGGACACCGCCACGGCCAAGGCGGCGCTGGCCACCAAGGACATCGACGCGGCCTTCGGCGGGCTGGACCTGATCGCGCTGCGCCTCAAGGGCACGGCCCGCATCGCCTACACCAGCAAGGGCGACTCGCCCATCTTCACCCGCCAGGGCCATGTACTGGTGACCGAGGAATTCGCCGCGAAAAGCCCCGAGCTGACCACCCGCGTGACCAAGGCGCTGGTCAAGTCGGCGCGCTGGGCTTCGGACGACACCAACCGCGACGAGGTGTTCCGCATCTGGGCGCGCACCGGCTTTCCCTATGAGGTCTGGAAGGAGGACCACGAGGGCGAGCCGATGCGGGTGCGCTTCAACCCGCAGTTCGACCCCTTCCTGACCGGGCGCTACCGCGATGCGGTCGAGCAGGCCCACAAGTTCAAGCTGACGCGCACGAAGTTCGATGCCGACAAGTGGATTGACCGCAGCTTCCTGAACGCGGCGCTGCGCGAGCTGAAGCTGGAAACCTTCTGGCCGGTGTTCGAGGCCAACGGAAAAATCCTGGGTGCTTGAGGCATGAGCGCGACCGTCCCCTTTACCGCTGCCAACACCTTTTCCGGCAAGGGCGAGGCCCCGCGCCCGGCTGCGGGAAGGCTGCGCCGCATCGCCGCCCATCCAGCGCTGGCGCGCGCGCTGCTGGCCTGGCCGGTTCCGCTGCTGGTGCTGCTGGCCTGGTGGCTGGCCGCCCGTTATGAATGGGCGCCGCCGCAGGTGCTGCCGTCGCCGCAGACCGTGGCCGCCACGCTGGCCGAGGTGTTCGCCAGCGGCGAGCTGTGGATCAACGTCAAGATCAGCCTGTGGCGCGTGCTGGCCGGCTTTGGCGTCGGCGCCGTGCTGGGCCTGGCGCTGGGCGCGGCGATGGGGCTGTCGCCGCTGTTCAAGGATTACGTCTATCCCCTGTTCAAGGCCTTCAGCCAGGTGCCGGCGCTGGGCTGGCTGCCGCTCCTGATGCTGGTCGTCGGCATCGACGAGGCGCTCAAGGTGATCTTGATTTCCAAGGCCGCGCTGGTGCCGGTGGCGCTCAACACCTTCAAGGGCATCCAGAACGTGCCGTCGCACTATGTCGAGGTGGC
>JAQGNK010000571.1 GCA_028291905.1 Polaromonas sp. | reverse complement strand
CGCCGCTGCGCAGCACCTCGCCCTCGCCGTCCACCAGGTCCGGCTGCGCGCTCCACAGCACCAGGCGACCAATGGCATAGGTAAACCGGGTATTGGGCACGGCCAGCCCTTCTTTTTCGAGCCGGGCCGGCGTTTCATCGTCGGCGGCCAGCAGCACCTGGAACGGCGCGCCGTTGCTGATCTGCGCATAAAACTTGCCGGTGGCGCCAAACGCCAGCACCGCCTTGTGGCCGGTATCGCGCTCGAAGGCCTCGGCGATTTTCTGCATCGGCGCGGTGAAGTTGGCCGCCACGGCCACGCTGACCTCGGCCGCATGGGCCAGACCCAGCGTCATCAGGCCTAAAGGAAAAAGGAAGCGAAAGAGTTTCATCATGGACAGTCGCTATTCAAAAATGGAATAGCGAAAGTATAGCCACGGCCGCCGCCTGGCCGGCCGGTGGACAATGGCGCGCATGCAAAAAACCCAACTCCAGCTGGCGGGCGCGCTCGGCCATGAGGCCGCCGACAAGCGCATCGACATCCTTCGCCGGGTGGGCGAGGCCGCCTCGATTTCCGAGGCTGCGCGCGCCGCCGGCGTCAGCTACAAGGCCGGCTGGCAGGCCATTGATACGCTGAGCAACCTGGCCGGCGTGGCATTGGTCGAGCGGGTAGTGGGCGGCGCCGGCGGCGGCGGTGCGCGGCTGACCGATGCGGGCCGGGAACTGCTGCGGGCAGCGGACGAACTGGCGCTGGCGCGCGCGCAGGTGCTGGCGCGGCTTGCGGGGCATGCCGATTATTTGCCGGGCGCCTCGGCGCTGGGGTTGCGCACCAGCATGCGCAACCAGCTGCCCTGCACGGTCAGCGGCCTGCGCCGGCAAGGGCAGGCGGTGCGGGTGGAGCTGGCGCTGGCCGGCGCCATGCTGATCTTTTCGCGCATCACGCGGGAAAGCGCCGAACTGCTGGCCTTGCGCAAGGGCCAGCAGGTGCTGGCTTTGTGCAAGGCGACAGCGGTGAAGGTGTCGGCCATTGCACTTCCGGCCGAAGGCGTCAATTTGCTGCCGGGCCGCGCAAGCCGCGTATCGCGCGCCGCCGGCGGCGGCGAAGTCGCGCTGCAGCTTGAAGCAGGCCTTCAACTGGTCGGTTTCAGCGGCCCGGGCAGCGGCCTGAAGGTGGGCAGCGCGGCCGTCGCCCAGATCGATGAATCGTCCGTGGTAATCGCCATTGCCGGTTAAGGCGGCATGCCCTGGTTGGCAATCGCGGCATTCAGGATATCTGGCATTTTGCTACTAAATTAATAGCTGCTAGCGCACGTTATTCCTGCGCCAGAGGCCTATTTGGCGCTAAAAATTGCAACTGCTAAGCCCCCGAATGGCTCCTTCCCGCCTTTGGGAGAAGGAGCAAGGCGGATTTGGACGCCGTGGCGACCTTGGTAGTTAATGAAGATTTGTTTGCGGGTTAAAACCGACGTCCGCCAGCGCCAGGCAAGCGCCGCCGGGTCGCTTTGCAGCCTGAAATCAGCGGGTTGTTCTCTCTATAATTGCGCCGTGTCCAACCGTCCATCCACCCGCCCATTCTTGTCCGCATGGGCGCGCCTGGCCGCTTTCCTGAGCTTTCTCGCGGTGCTGTCGGCGCTGCTGGCGCCGGTGTCGCTGTTGGCCGAAGAGGTCCGCACCGGCAAGCTGGGCGGCCTGTGCAGCGTCAACACCGGCGCAGGCTTCGGGGCAGACAACGGCGCCGCCGATGCGGAGCAGCCTGGCGCGCACTGCGACCTGTGCGTCTCGCTGGGCTGGGCGATGCCACCGCTGGCGGTCCGGATCGTTCCATCTTTCGCCGGGCACTTCGTCGCCGTCGCCAATTTTCCGGCGCGAGTCGCCCGGACCATACCCGGCCTGCCTTTCAGCCGCGGCCCTCCCGTACTTTTGAGCTGAACCGCCTCTGCCGAGGCTTAGCTTGCGTGCTGGCCGATAGGCTGGCACGCTTTCCATTGTTCCGTTCAAAGCGTGGATTCCATGAAATCTTCCCGTGCATTTTTTCCATTTCGCCCCTGCCATACGGCGACCGCTGTTGCGGCACTGGCCAGCCTGACCGCTGGCGGGCTGCTGCTTCCCGTGGCCGCTTTCGGTCAAACTGCTTTTGAAGCAGGCGCCACTGCCGTTGCTTCAGAAGCGCCCATCAAGTCCCTGGGCGTGGTCACCATCAACAGCGGGCAGCCCACCTCGCTGCCGACGCAGATCCCGACCACCATGGAGGGCATCACCCGCGAGCAGCTGGAGCGGACCATCAACGCCACCGACAGTGAGGATGCGCTCAAGTATTTCCCCAGCCTTTTGGTGCGCAAGCGCTACATCGGCGACTACAACCATGCCGTGCTGTCGAGCCGGGCCTCGGGCACCGGCAACAGCGCGCGCTCGGCGGTCTATGCCGACGGCATTCTGCTGTCGAACTACCTGGGCAACGGCGTCGGGGGCTTGAGCTTTCCGCCGCGCTGGGGCCTGGTCACGCCCGAGGAAATCGAGCGGGTCGATGTGATGTACGGCCCGTTTTCCGCCGCCTATCCCGGCAACTCGGTCGGCGCCGTGGTGGACTATGTAACGCGCATGCCGACGAAGTTCGAGGCGCACGGCAAGATCAGCCATTCGCGCCAGCCGTTCGAGCTGTACAGCACCGGCGCCACCTACAACGCCTCTCAGGCCAGCGCATCGCTGGGCAACAAAAGCGGCGACTGGTCGTGGTGGATCAATGCCAACCACACCGACAGCCACGGCCAGCCGCTGACCTTCCCGACCCGCGTGGTGTCCACCGGCGCGCCGGGCAATGCCGGGACGGCGGTCACGGGCGCGGTGCCCGGCCAGAACAACGCCAATGCGCCGTGGTACATCCTGGGTACCGGCACCGAATACCACACGGTGCAGGACCACCTCAAGATCAAGCTCGCCTACGACATCACGCCCACCCTGCGTGCCAGCTACATGCTGGGGTATTGGCAAAACAAGTCCGAAGGGCGGCCGGCGTCCTACCTGCGCAATGCGGCCGGGCAGGGGGTTTACAGCGGGCAGGTCAACATCGACGGCCGGTCCTTCACGCTGAACGGCGGCGACTTTGCGTTGACTGATGAAAACTTGAGCCATGTGATGCACGGCCTGTCGGTCAAGAGCCACACGCAGAGCGAGTGGGACTGGGAAGCGGCCGCCAGCCTGTACGACTACAGCCGCGACCTGAAGCGCCAGAACGCCGCCGGCAATGCGCTGCCGGCAGCAGCAACCGGCGGCGCCGGCACGCTGG
This sequence comes from Polaromonas sp., assembly GCA_028291905.1. Classification (GTDB taxonomy): domain Bacteria; phylum Pseudomonadota; class Gammaproteobacteria; order Burkholderiales; family Burkholderiaceae_C; genus Polaromonas. Next base: position 3,675 of record JAQGNK010000571.1, on the reverse strand, counting down.
CCGATGGCAGCGGCACCGGCTGGAACACGCTGGCGCTCAAGGGCACCTGGCGGCCGCAAGGCATCGGCGGCGCGCACATCGCCGACTTCGGCGCGCAGCAGGACAGCTACCGGCTGCGTTACCGCACCTCCAACATCGCCGGCAACTGGCAGGCCGATGGCCCCGGCACGCTCGCCAGCAATGTGCGCGGCGACACGCAGGTGCGAAGCCTGTACGCGCAGGACGCCTGGGCCTTCGCGCCTCGCTGGAAAACCGTGCTGGGCGCTCGCCTGGAACGCTGGACAGCCTCGGACGGCCTGACCGATTTTTCCGCCAGCAGCGCGCTGGCCTTTGCCTCGCGCAGCGAAAGCTTCGTCTCGCCCAAGGCCGCGCTTTCATGGCAGTGGGCTGACGACACCGTGCTCAAGGCGTCAGCGGGCCGGGCGGTGCGATTTCCGACCGTGGGCGAACTGTACGGCGCGACCTCGACGGCCAATTCGCAATACATCAACGATCCGAACCTGCGCCCCGAGAAGTCGTGTACCACCGAGCTGACGGCGGAAAAAGACCTGGGCAGCGGCTTGCTGCGCCTGACCTTCTTCACCGAAAACACGCGCGACGCGCTGTATTCGCAGACCGCGTTCGACGCCGCCGCCAACCTGAACATCAGCCGCGTGCAGAACATCGGCCGTATCGCGACCAAGGGGCTGGAGGCCGCCTACAACGGCTTCGACGTGCTGGCCAAGGGCCTGGATTTGAGCGGCAGCGTCACCTACGCCGATTCGATCATCAAGGAAAACAGCGGCTTTGTGGCCACGCCGGGCGACACCCTGGGCCGGCAGCAGCCGAACATTCCGCGCTGGCGCGCCACCGCCGTCGCCAGCTACCGCTTTAACCCGCAGTGGGCGGCCACGCTGGGCGCGCGCTACAGCGGCCCGCAGTTCCGCACGCTGAACAATGCCGATGTGAACGGCTACGCCTACCAGGGCGTCAGCAAATATTTCACCACCGACCTGCGTGTGCGCTGGCAGGTCAGCAAAACCGTCGCAGCGGCCTTCGGCATCGAGAACCTGAACAACTACAAATACTGGAACTTCCACCCCTATCCGCAGCGCAGCTACATGGCCGAGCTGAAATTCGACATTTGATTGCTTCAACCCGCCAGGCCCATTTTTTTTCAGGAATCATCATGACATTTCGATATGCTACAAAATTAATAGCTGCTTGCGCAGGCACGGCAATGGCTGCATCCTCTTTTTCCCATGTTGTTCTGGAGCAGGGCAGCGCCCCGGCCGGCAGCGCCTACAAAGCGGTGTTCCAGGTCAGCCACGGTTGCCAGAGCGCGGCCACCACCGGCATCTCGGTGCAGATTCCGTCCGGCTTTCAGGGCGCCAAGCCTTACCCGAAGGCCGGCTGGACGGTGTCGGTCAAGCGTGAAAAGCTGGCAAAACCCTATGACAGCCACGGCAAGCAGGTCACCGACGACGTGAGCGTTGTGACCTGGGTTGCCGCCAGCAAGGACGCCGCGCTGCCGGACGCGCATTTCGACGAGTTCATGCTGCGCGGCAAATTGCCAGAGGCTGCCGGGGCGCTGTGGTTCAAGGTACTGCAGACCTGCGAAACCGGCCGCATGGACTGGAGCGAAATCCCGGCACCGGGCAGTTCCGCCAAGGCCCTTAAATTGCCCGCGCCACGGTTAGACGTGACCGCGAATGCGCAGTCTGCCGAGTTGAAGCCTGCCGGCCAGCCGGACCAGGCGGTTCAGGTGACGGGCGCCTGGGTGCGCGGCACGGTGCCCGGCCAGCAGGGCACCGGCGCCTTCATGACCCTGACCGCCAAGGCCGCGACCCGCCTGGTTGGCCTGTCTTCCCCCGTCGCGGGCGTGGCCGAAGTGCATGAGATGAAGATGGAAGGCGATGTCATGAGGATGCGGGCGCTGCCGGGGCTGGAGTTGCCGGCCGGCAAGAAGGTAGAGCTCAAGTCCGGCAGCTATCACATCATGCTGATGGACCTGAAGCAGCCGCTGGCCCAGGGCGGCACGGTGCCGCTGACGCTGGTGTTCAAGGATGGCAAAGGCATTGAAAGCCGGGTCGAGCTGATACTGCCGGTGGCGGTTTCTGCGCCGGGCGCACCGGCCAGTACCGCCAGGGCCAGTGAACATCAGCATTGAGCCTTGCCGCTGTGGATCGCGGCTACAGTGCATTCCCGTAGCGAGCACAGCGGCGGCTGCCCGCACGCCTGGCCTGCAACAGCAGATGCTGTTCAAGGCTGTAACACAGTGAACCGGTCGTATTCACGCTGATGCAAGCTTGACCTGCGTCAGTGCGCGCAGGCCGGGCCGGGTGCATTCTTGGGGTCACCGTCATTATTATTTTGAGGAGACCGCCATCAAACACACCAGCCTGCAAATCATTCGCGACGAGCATTCGTCACTGGCTGCGATGCTCCGCTCCATGAGCATGATGGTCGCGCGCGGCCCCGGAGACAAACCAGAGCAGTTCTTCGACGTGCTTCGGGCCATGCTGTTCTACATTGATGAATTCCCCGAGCGCCTGCACCACCCCAAGGAATCCGACCTGCTGTTTCCGCGGGTGGTGCGCGCTTCGCCGTCGGTCATGGCAGCAGTGCAAAAACTGGAGGCCGACCACATGAACGGCGAAAAAGCCGTGCGCGAAATGCAGCACCTGCTGCTGGCCTGGGAACTCCTGGGCGAGCCGCGCAGGCCCGCTTTCGTGGCCGAATGCACCCGTTACGTGAAGTTCTACCTGGAGCACATGCGGCTTGAGGAAACCGTGATCCTGCCCGAAGCCGAAAAAGTGCTGACCGATGCCGAATGGAAGGAACTGGATGCGGCCTTCGAGAAAAACTGTGACCCGCTGACCGGCAAATACTCGCCCGACCCGGCTTATGACCGCCTGTTCACCCGCATCGTGATGCGGGCGCCAGCGCCGATTGGACTGGGCGAGGCCTGATGGCTTTGCACCACCAACGAAATATCAGTCAAATAGTGCTCTTGCGCAGACTTAGCCTGCGCGGGAAGCTATAAAAAACATAGCGCTCTTGACGCCGGCCACAGTCGTCAGCAGCGAGCCCAGCACATGCAGCAGGGCCACGCCCACCGCCAGGCCGTAGCGTTCCTGCATCAGGTAGGTGACGACTTCGGCCGAGAAGGTCGAGAAGGTCGTCAGCCCTCCCAGGAAGCCGGTCACCAGCAGCAGCCGCCAGACCGGGTCGAGCTGCGGCAGCGACTGGAACACCGCCAGGGCGATGCCGATCAGGTAGCCGCCGAGCAGGTTGGCCGCCACGGTGCCCCAGGGAATCGCGCCGCCCGGCGTCAGCCACAGCGCCAGGCCCCAGCGGGCGAGGGCGCCCACGGCGGCGCCAATACTGATCGCAATCACAGAAAGCATGAAGAAATTCCGAGAGTGGCGGCGTTGAATGAGTGCAAGGGCGGCCGCGCTATTTTTCCTTGCCCATCACCAGGTCCGGGACGATGGTGACGATCTGGGGGAACAGCGTGATCAGCGTGATGCAGACCACCATGCAGATGAAAAACGGAATCGCGGCGCGTGCTATGACATTGCTGTCCTTGCCGGTCATGTTCTGCAGCACGAACAAATTGAAGCCCACCGGCGGCGTAACCTCGGCAATCTCGACCAGCAGGACGATGAAGATGCCGAACCAGATCAGGTCGAA
>JAQGNK010000568.1 GCA_028291905.1 Polaromonas sp. | reverse complement strand
CCGGCGCGGTGCGCGAGGCGTCGAGGATGAACTTCTCGCCCGGCACCAGCATGACCTTGCCTTCGGCGAACTTGCCGACGCGGATTTTCGGGCCCTGCAGGTCGGCCATGATGGCGACTTCCAGGCCGGCGCGCTGGGCCACTTCGCGCACCAGCTGCGCCCGGTCCACATGGTCCTGCGCCGAGCCGTGGCTGAAGTTCAGACGCACGACGTTGACGCCGGCGCGGATCATTTTCTCCAGCATCACCGGGTCGCTCGAAGCAGGACCGAGGGTGGCAACGATTTTGGTGGCGCGACGCGTCATGGATGTCTCCTGTAATTTAGTTTCCGGTTTATACACGAAGCCTGTTACGCGGGAGGTACCAAAAACGAGCCTGACGTACTGGCCAGCCGGCTCGTCGGCTGGCCTACCATGAGGACATCAAGCAGGCGATTTTGGCGGTTTCTTACAAGACAAATAGACCGTTTGCGCATGTCCTTCCTGCACAGACAGCTATTAAAACAGAAGCATTTACTTTCAGCCCGCCGCCCGCTTGTCCAGAATCTCGAACGCCGGCAGCGTTTTGCCTTCGAGGACTTCCAGGAACGCGCCGCCGCCGGTGGAGATGTAGCCAACCTGCTGCTCGATGCCATACTTGGCAATCGCCGCCAGCGTGTCGCCGCCGCCGGCAATGCTGAAGGCGCTGGACTCGGCAATCGCACGGGCGATGCCCTCGGTGCCCTTGGAAAAGGCGTCGAACTCGAACACGCCGACCGGCCCGTTCCAGACGATGGTGCCGGCACTTTTAAGCTGCTCGGCCAGCCGGGCGGTGGTTTCGGGGCCGATGTCCAGGATCAGGTCGTCGTCCTCGACTTGGGTAGCCGGCTTGACGGTGGCGGGCGCGTCGGCAGCAAAGGCCTTGGCAGTCACCACGTCGGTCGGAATCGGCACCTCGGCGCCGCGCGCCTTCATGGCCTGCATCACCGCCATGGCCTCGGCCAGCAAATCCGGCTCGGCCAGGCTCTTGCCGATCTTGAGGCCGGCGGCCAGCATGAAGGTGTTGGCAATGCCGCCGCCGACGATCAGCTGGTCCACGTTGTCGGCCAGCGCCTTGAGGATGGTCAGCTTCGTCGAGACCTTGCTGCCGGCCACGATGGCGACCAGCGGCCGCTTCGGATGGGCAAACGCCGCCGTGATGGCGTCCATCTCGGCGGCCAGCAGCGGGCCGGCGCAGGCGATGGGCGCGTACTGGGCAATGCCGTAGGTCGAGGCTTCGGCCCGGTGCGCGGTGCCGAAGGCGTCATGCACAAAGATGTCGCAAAGGCCGGCCATCTTGCGGGCCAGCGCTTCGTTGTTCTTCTTTTCGCCAGGGTTGAGCCGGCAGTTTTCCAGCATCACCAGCTGGCCGGGCTGCACATCGACGCGATCGACCCAGTTTGAAACAACAGGAATATCGCGCTGCATCAGCTCGCCCAGGCGTTTGGCCACCGGCGCCAGCGAATCGGCCGGCTTGAATTCGCCCTCCACCGGACGCCCGAGGTGCGAAGTGACCATGACTGCCGCGCCGGCATCGAGTGCCATCTGCAGGCAGGGCACCGACGCCCGGATGCGGGTGTCCTCGGTGATGGCGCCGCTGGCGTCCTGCGGCACATTGAGGTCGGCACGGATGAAGACGCGCTGGCCGGCAACCTTGCCGCTGGCGCACAAATCGGAAAACCGGATGAAATTCATGGGGATTGACTCGCAAAGTGAAAAAAGACGAACGGCGACCACGACCAAACGCCAGAATTGTAGGCGGGCGGTTTTCCTGCCGACACCTCGACAGGCGCGCCGCACAAATATTCGCAGCGCTTGCATTTCAAGGGATCAACCCGCCTTCCCGCTGGCCGAACAGCGCCAGCTCCCGTCCTGGGAGCGCAAACATCCTGAATGGCAATCGCCGCTCAGGCCTGGCCAGCTCGGGCTGGATGCGACGAAAGAAGCCGGAAACTTGGCCGATTTGGCATCGAAAGTGGCCAGAGCGCATGCAATGCCTGCGCAGGCAGCTATTGATTCAATAGCACGAAAGCTACCGGGCTGCGGCGGCTGCAAGCCAGGATGGTGCCGCGCTAAAAATTTCGCCCACTGAACCCGCTTGGCCGGGCCGGAGTTGAAGCATCTCCTCGTCGCCGTTTTAAATACCAGTTGCAGAGCGGCTTGATCAAGCCATGCGCAAGGCCCCTCCGCGCCCTTACAAGTGCCACTGCGCAACCAGTCCGCCCAAGCCGCAGCCGAGGCCACCTATCCCCGCTTGCCCCAGTACCGGCCACGGAACCGGCTTCGCCGGGCCGCAGGCAGGGCAGCCCCCTCGGGGGGCAGCGACCCGCGCAGCGGCGGAGCGTGGGGGCCACATTCACCAGCCCAGGCCGATGTGCAGCGGCAGATAAACCGCCATGCCGATGACGATGGTGCTGAGCACGCCGTGGCGCCAGTAATACCAGGCGGTGCCGGCCACCACCGCGAACAGCCGCGCATCCTGCCAGGTGCTGGTGAGCTGGCCTGCGGTCATCACCATTTCCGGGATGATGACCGCCGCCAGCGCGGCAATCGGCGCATATTCCAGGCCGCGCTGGGCCCAGCCGGGCAAGATCCAGGATTTGTCGGACAGGAAAAAGAAGCAGCGGGTGATGACGGTGACCAGCGCCAGCCCGACGATGGTCACCACGGTCCAGGGATCGGTCTGGTTCATGGCATTTTTTCCGCACCGTTGGCCTTGCCCAGCGCTGGCGCCGGCAACGCCGGCTTTTCGATCAGCAGGCAGACGGCCACCGCCGCCGCGATGGCGACCAGGATATTGAGCTTGAATGGGAGGGCGTAGGTTGCCACGGCGGCAGCGCCGGCCACCGCCGCCGACACAGCGCGCAGGCGGGTGGTGGTGAGCGAGCAGGCAATGCCCAGCAGCGCCAGGATACCGGCGAAACCCAGGCCCCAGCTGGTCGGGATCAGGTTGGCCATCACCACGCCCAGCATGCTGCTGGCGACCCAGCTGCACCAGCCCACGCAGCAGTTGCCAGCCAGGTAGGCCTGCTGCGCCAGCCGCTGGCCTGGTGCATCGCCAGGCGCTGGAAAGCGCCGGGTGAACAGCACATAGCTCAGGTCGGCTGTCAGAAAACCGGTCAGCATCCGCTCCAGGCGCGGCAGGTGCATCAGGTAGGCGCGCAAATGGGCGCTGAACACCACGAAGCGCAGGTTGACGCAAAACCCGGTGGACAGGATCACCCACATCGGCGCGCCGGCCAGCAGCAGTGGAATGGCCGCCAGCTGGGCGCTGCCGGCAAACACCAGCAGCGTCATCAGGCTGGCCTCCACACCGCTCATGCCCGACTTGACCATGGCCACGCCGGTCATCAGGCCCCAGGCGGCCAGGCCAGGCGCCGCCGGCAGCATCTCGCGCATGCCCTGGCGGAATTCGGCATGGCGGTAATAGGCAGGACGCAGAAACACCGGCGCCTTACGTTTGAGAAGCGCTGGCGGCCAGCCCCAGCACCGTACCGGCCGCCAGCGGCGTTCCGCGCAGGAAGTCAGCCACCGGTAGCCGCTTGCCGCTGGTGCGCTGCAGCTCGGTGATGCGCAGCACGCCGTCGCCGCACTGCACCGCGATGCCGGCCTCGTTTACAAGCAAAATAGTGCCCTCGCGCATGTCCTGCCTTCGCAGGCAGCTATCAATTTCAGAGCAAAACAGTTTCAGCGGCGCGCCGTCCAGCAGGGTGACGCTGCCCGGCGTGGGGTTGAAGGCGCGCATCCGGCGCTCGATGACGCTGGCAGGCTGGCGCCAGTCGATCTGCGCCTCGGCCTTGTCGATCTTGTGGGCATAGGTGATGCCGTTTTCAGGCTGCGCCGTGGGCTTGAGGCCGCCAGCGCCGGCCAGTTCCAGCGCCTGAACGACCATCCGGCCACCCAGCGCCGCCAGCCGGCCGTGCAGCATGCCGGTGGTGTCGCGGGCTTCTATGCCGAGCTTTTCCATCAGCAGCATGTCGCCGGTGTCCAGTCCGGCATCCATCTGCATGATGGTGACGCCGGTTTCGGCATCGCCGGCCTCGATGGCGCGGTGGATCGGCGCCGCGCCGCGTCAGCGCGGCAACAGGGAGGCATGGATATTCAGACACCCCAGCCGGGCAGTGTCCAGCACCCATTGCGGCAGGATCAGCCCGTAGGCCGCGACCACGATCACGTCGGCCTGCGCCGCCTCGATGGCCTCGCGGGCGGCGGCGGCATCGTCGGGATACTTGCCATCGAGCCGCAGGCTTCTGGGCTGCACGACCGGGATGGACTGGCTCTGGGCCCACTGCTTGACCGCCGAAGCCTGCAGCTTCATGCCACGGCCGGCGGGACGGTCGGGCTGGCTGAGCACCAGGGGGATGTGAAAGCCGGCGCCGTGCAGTTGTGCAAGGGCAACACGGGCAAATTCAGGAGTACCGGCAAAAATAACGCGCATGGGGCGTGATTCTAAAGAGCCGCAGCCCTGCTCAAGGCCGGGTGGAATGAAAACCCCTGCGGGCGGATTCAGCGCACCGCCTCGCGCTCCTCGTCCTTTTTCTGCTTGACCATCTTGGTCTTGATGCGGTTGCGCTTCAGGGGCGACAGGTATTCGACGAACACCTTGCCCATCAGGTGATCCATTTCATGCTGGATGCAGACCGCCAGCATGCCCTCGGCCTCCAGCACCTGGCGCTGGCCGTCCAGGTCAAGCGACTCGACCTTCACCGCCAGCGAGCGCTCCACGCCGTCGTAGATGCCCGGCACCGACAGGCAGCCCTCGTCGCCGATGCGGGTTTCGGCGCTGGCCCAGACGATTTCCGGATTGATCAGCACCAGCGGCTGGTCGCGGTTTTCGCTCACGTCGATAACGATCAGGCGCTCGTGCACATCGACCTGCGTGGCGGCCAGGCCAATGCCTTCGGCCTCATACATGGTCTTGAGCATGGCTTGCGACAACTGGCGATGGTGCGTTTCGACCTTGGCCACGGGCTTGGCCACGGTGTGCAGTCGCGGATCGGGGTAACGGAGAATAGGCAGTGGAGACATGGCGGAAATGAAAAGGGAAGTCGCTATTTTCGCCACTTTCCCCAAATTTTTAAAGGCTGCAATATTCTCAGAATCGTCTAACCGTTGCTTAATCAAGGCCTTGGGTACAGAATCGCTGAGAATTTCCAAGATACAACTACTACAAACGCCCTAACCTGTTGCGAAAAGTAAACGCAGCAGGTCTAACAAGCTTCAAGATGCACACTATTTTTGGTAGTTTCAGTCCTTTTTCAATAGCCGCCATCGCCTTGCTGTCCGCCTCGACCGGCTCGCAGGCGCAAGATTTCCCCATCACCCCCAGCCAGAAGTCCACCGCCGCCCAGGTGGCGCAAACCGGCATTCCGGTGGCCGATCTGGCGCCCAATGCCCCGGACAGCTACACCGTCCGCCCAGGCGACACGCTGTGGGCCATCTCGGGCCTGTTCTTGAAAAGCCCATGGCGCTGGCCGGAACTGTGGGGCATGAACCTGGAGGACATCCGCAACCCGCACCGCATCTACCCCGGCCAGCAGCTCTACCTGGACAAGCGCAACGGACGCGCCACGCTGCGCACCCGCCGGGCCGCCAACGACGGCGCGGGCAGCGGCAATACCGTGCGGGTGTCGCCGCGCACCCGCTACGAGACGCTGGCCGATGCCTCGATCCCCACGCTGTCGCCCCAGGCGATTGAACCCTTCCTGGATGAGCCGCTGATTGTCGAGGAGCTCACGCTGTTGCAGGCGCCCCGCATCGTCGCCACGCAGGAAGGCCGCGTGCTGCTGAGCCGTGGCGACCGGGCCTATGCCCTGGGCGCTTATGCCGGCGGTGACGGCGCCATCGGCAAGCCGCTGAGCACGGCAAAAGGCGAGCCGCTTGACTACCGCGTCTTTCGCAATGCCACGCCGCTCAGGGATCCGACCACCCAGGAAATCCTGGGCTATGAAGCGAAATATCTTGGCAAGGCCGAGCTGGTACAGGGCGAGTCGGTCATCCAGAGCACCGACAAAGACGCAAAGGTGTTGATCGAAAAAGTGCCGGCAACCATCGACATCGTGGCAGCCAAGGAAGAAATGCGCACCGGCGACCGGCTGATTCCAGAGCCCCCAAGGGAGTTTCGCAGCTATGTGCCTCGGGCACCTTCAACCCCCATAAAAGGCCAAATCGTTTCAATGTACGGCAACACGGTCGCATACGCATCCACCAATCAGATTGTCGTGATCAACCGGGGTATGGATGACGGCATAGAGCGCGGTTATGTCATGTCCATTTTAAAGGACGGTGAACGGCTGAAGGACAAGACCGACGGTGCCCAGCCGAACATCAAGCTGCCCAACGAGCGCAATGGCATGCTTATGGTGTTTCGCACCTTCAAACGCGTGTCATATGCGCTGATCCTGCAGGCGACCGATGGCGTCAAGGTCGGCGACCGCTTCACCAACCCTGATTGAGTTTTTGCTGGCCGCCCTGCCCCTGGGCCTGCGCCAGCTTCGACGCTGCTGTTGACAGCGCCTGCCCCCTGACCACCACCTAGTGAGTTTTCGTTTCATGGATGCCCCAGAACTTCAGGCCTGGCTGCGGCTGGCGCTCACGCCCGGCGTGGGCAACACCACCGCCCGCAAGCTGCTGGCCGCCTTCGGCTCGGCAGAGGCGATTTTTGAGCCGGGCAGCAGCACCCTGCAAAACATCGGTTCGGAGAAGCTTGCCAACCTCCTGCGAAGCGAGCCACCCGGCCTGGCGGCGCAGTTGCAGCGCACGCTCGACTGGCTGGGCGCGGGCGATGACCGGTATGTTGCCGTGCTGGGCAATGCCGCCTACCCCGCGCCCCTGCTGGACATCGAAGACCCGCCTTTGATGCTTTATATGCTTGGAACGCTTGCAAAGCCTTCGCAAGCAGCCAGCAAAACAATAGCAAACAGCTTGGCCATCGTCGGCAGCCGCAACCCGACACCCCAGGGCGAAGGCAACGCCCGGCAATTTGCCAAGGCCTTCGGCAGCGCCGGAATCTGCATCGTGTCGGGCCTGGCCCTCGGCATTGACGGTGCAGCGCATGACGGCGCCCTGCTGGGCGGTGGCGACACGATTGCAGTGGTGGGCACCGGACTGGATCGGGTTTATCCGAAAAAGCATCTTGACCTGGCGCACCGGATAGCGCGGCAAGGCATGATCATCAGCGAATTTCCGCTCGGCACCCCGCCGCTGACGGCCAATTTCCCCAAGCGCAACCGCATCATCTCCGGCCTGAGCCGGGGCACGCTGGTGATCGAGGCGGCACTGCAGTCGGGCTCGCTGATCACCGCCCGGCTGGCATCCGAGCAGGGCAAGGATGTTTTCGCCATTCCCGGCTCAATTCATTCGCCGCAGTCGCGCGGCTGCCATGCGCTGATCAAGCAGGGCGCCAAGCTGGTGGAAGTGGCGCAGGATGTGCTGGAAGAGCTCAGGCTCACCCCCGGCACATCAACCGCCAGTACAGGCTTGCCCGGCACCCTGCAGTCACAGGCGGCAGACGATGCGGCAGAGCCCACCGATGAAGACCCGTTGCTGGCAGCGCTGGGTTTTGATGTTACTACCCTGGATGCGCTGCAGGCGCGCACCGGTCTGCAGACCGGCCAGCTGCAGGCGCAGCTGCTGGCGCTTGAACTTGACGGCCAGATTGCGCGCCTGCCCGGTGGACTGTTTCAGCGCATGGCGGCGGCATGATTTTTTGCCTGTTATCTGCGTTATATTGAATACATGTTTGAAGTTCTGGTCTATGTTTATGAAAATTACTGGCAAGGCGCTGCCTGCCCCGAGTTCGACCGGCTGGGCCGAAAACTGAGCGCGGCAGGGTTCGAGGCCGAGGAAATCCAGCAAGCGCTGGTCTGGCTCGACGGCCTCAATGCCGCCGCAAAATGCACCCAGATCAGCCTGCCGGACAACTCAAATCCAGACCACGGCGACACGGCCAGCACACTTCTTGGCATGCAGGCGCAATCCAGCAACAGCCTGCGCATCTATTCCGTGGCCGAACAGGAACACCTGGGCGCGCAAAGCCTGGGTTTTGTCTGCTTTCTCGAAGCATCCGGAGTGTTGCCGCCCTACATGCGGGAAATCGTGCTGGATCGGGCCATGGCTGCACCGGGTGACCCGGTCACGCTGGACGACCTGAAAATCATTGTCCTCATGGTGTACTGGAGCTTTGGCGAAGAGCCCGATGCGCTGGTGCTCGATGAGCTGTGCGATGACACCGAAGGCCGGCTGGCCCACTAAGCCAGCATTTTTTGCAGCCATCAATGGCTCATTCGGCGCTTTTCGAACGAAATCCTTCTGGCTTGCAGCACTAGGGCGGTTTCGCTCTGACTGGCACAGAAGGCCAAGCAAAACAGCTGGGGCGCATGGGGCAGAGATCCTGCCACTTAGGATGATTTCGCTCCACAGCCTGATCACTACTGAATTAATAGCTACTTGCGCAATATCTGCCTGCGCCAACAGCCTGTTTGATACTAAAAAGTTGTTTTGGTCAAAACAAATGCGCTCTGGGTGCAGGGTTCCCGAATCAGGTGAGCAAGCGCTCCGGATTGGCATCGAGCTTGGCCAGCGCATCGCGGGTGGCGCGCACCGTCAGGGTTTCCTCTTCGGTTGGCACCAAAAGCCCGGCCTGCAGATAAGACGCCAGCCGCAGCATCTGGATCAGGAAACTGCGGCCATCGGCGGAGGCAAACAGATGCAGCTGCTTGCGCTCGCTGCACCACGCAAACTGCACATGGCTGGTCTTGCCGTTATGGTCCAGGTTGAACCAGCTGCCGGGCTGCAGCTCCCGAGCCCAGGCACGCATGGCCTCTGTCGGCTGGCTGCCGCCATTGGCAATCACCTCGATGTCCGCCGCGTCAATGCCGATCATCATCACCAGGCTGTCGGTATCGAGCGGCAGGTCGCCGACATCCTGGTCGGACAGATAATCTTCCAGATTGGTCAGCCGCTTGGTCATGGCCTCGATTTTTTCGATGGGGATGACATCGGTCTTGGACATGAAAGCATCGGCCAGCGTGTCGCTGATGATCTTGAGCTGCGCATCCTGCGCAGCCTGGTTGAGCCCCAGCAGGGTCATGCCCTGGCGCAGCAATTGGAGCTGCCTGGGAAGCGCTGCGATGACGCGGGTGCGGTCGCTGCGGTTAGGTTTGGCGCTGGCAGCCCAGACCAGATCGGCGGCCGTCTGCTTGAAAAGCAGGGTTTGCGCATGCTGCGGGCCGTTCTTCATGGCGGCAAGCGCCAACACCTCGGCCCACACCTTGAACAAAAACTCCCGTATGTCGTCGCGCACCGGCATGCCGTTGAGCATGGTCCGCATCTCGATGGTGTACTGGATCGCCATGGTTTCTTTTTGC
>JAQGNK010000532.1 GCA_028291905.1 Polaromonas sp. | reverse complement strand
CAAATGCCCGTCGAGACCAAGCTGTGCTTTAGCCGTGCGCGGGCCAAGGAGTTGCTTGGCTGGGAGCCGCAAGTGCCACTTGAGGACGGTATTGACCGACTCGTTGCATGGCTGGACCAGCACCGCTGATAGAGCAGTATCTCGACAGCCACCGAAGAGTTGCAGTGGTCGCCGGGCAAATTTCGGCTCTAGCAGCGACATCCATGATCTGCTTATGTGCTCTCAGGCCTGACCAGGAAGAAATCCCAAGATGATTCAATCAGTAACCGTTATCGGCCTCGCCATGGCAATTACATATAAAACGCCGGCACCGAGCAGATCGACGGCCGTAAAGTCAGGTAAGCCCGGTTGTACATGCATCAGCAGCTGCCCGATGTGCTATGCGTTTTTCGCCGCGCAACACGATCGCCTGAGATCATGACCTCAGGTGCTGCCCGCTTGCGGGAACTGATCGCGCGGCCCGTGCCCGTCGTGGTGCCGCTGGTGCTCGACCCGATCAGCGCCAAGATCGCAGGGGGGGCCGGCTTCGAGGCGCTGTATCTTGGTGGTGGCACCTTGGGCTACGTGAAAACCTGTACCGAAGCCAACCTTACGCTGACGCAGATGGCGCAGACCGGTCTTGAAATCCGCGCGGCCTGCGACCTGCCGCTGATCCTCGACGCCGCCTGTGGCTATGGCGATCCCATGCACCTGCGCCATACGGTCGCGATGGCGGAAGCAGCTGGTTTTGCCGCGATCGAGATCGAGGACCAGATGATCCCGAAGCGCGCGCACCACCACATTGGTGTCGAGCACCTTATCCCCATGGACCTCATGGCGCACAAGATTCGCGAAGCGGCGGCTGCGCGACGAGACCCGGACTTCGTAATCATCGGACGGACCAACGCCTGCCGTAGCGACGGCCTCGACGACGCGCTACGGCGCGGTGAGGCCTACCGGAGCGCGGGCGCCGACATGCTGCTGGTCCTGCAGAAGACACCTGAAGAAGTGCGGGCGATTGGCGAGCGCCTCGGCGGTCCGTTGTTTTATTTCATGCCCAGCGGCGTCGGGTCGATGGATATATCGCTCGAGGAGATGGGGCGTCTGGGTTACCGCATCGTGTGCGATGGCGTGACGCCCTTCTACGCCCGGCAAAAAGCCCTGCGTCTGGCATACGAGGCGCTGGCTAGAGGCTTGCCTGATCCAACGGTAGCCGGTGCCTATCAGGAAGAGGACCGCTGGCTGCACCAAGCGATCGATCTGGACATTCTGCTCGATATCGAGCGACGTACGGTGGAGCGTTAAATCATGACTCAGACCACTGAAGCCCGCGTCAACGTCGCTGTCGACAATATCGGCGTCGCTTGGCTCACGCTGGACAACCTGAGAAAATTCAATGCCATCGCCCCGCCCATGTGGCGCACCATCAGCGACGCCTTGACTCGCTTCGAGAGCGACCCGGGCGTACGTTGCGTGGTGCTGACCGGCCAGGGCGACAAGGCCTTCTGCGTCGGCGCCGACATCTCGCAATTCGAGAAGATCCGCTCGGACATGCAAGCCAGTGCCGAGTACGAACGCCTCACGCAGAGCACGCTGCACCAGCTCCAGTCTTTTCCGAAACCGACCGTCGCGATGATTGCTGGCTATTGCCTGGGCGCTGGTGTTGCCTTGGCGGCGGCCTGTGACCTGCGGGTGGCCGCGGTCGGCGCGCGTCTTGGCATTCCCGCAGCCAAGCTCGGGATCGGCTACCCCTATGCCGGCGTCAAGCGGCTGACCGACCTCGTCGGGCCGGCGAATGTCAAACGCATCCTCTTCACAGGCGAGCGCTTTGACGCCGGCGAGATGCTCCGCGTCGGTCTGGTCGATGAACTCGTGCCTGCGCACGAGCTCACTGCGCGGGTGCAGGGCGTGGCTGCGGGCATTGCGGCCAACGCGCCGCTGACGATCCTCGCCGCCAAGTATGCGGTCGAGACCGCCTGCGCAGAACGAGGTGAACGCGACATCGCCGGCTGTAACGCGCGCGTGAAAGCTTGCATTGAGAGCGAGGACCACGTCGAGGGCCGGCGGGCTTTCATGGAAAAACGCGTTCCCATCTTCCGCGGTCGCTGACGCGAGTGGCGACCCTGCCCACACAAGCCACGACCATGCCCGGATCACTCGAAGGTTTACGCATTATTGACCTCACGCAGCAACTGGCGGGGCCTTTTTGCGCGATGAACCTGGCTGATCATGGCGCTGACGTGATCAAGGTCGAACCACCCAATGGCGACGATGTGCGCCGCACGCCGCCGCTAGTCGCCGGCGAGAGCGTTCCTTTCATGATGTGGAACCGCAACAAGCGCAGCATCATGCTGAACCTGAAGGATGCGGCCGACAAGGCAATTCTGCTCGACCTGCTGGGCGACGCTGACATCCTCATCGAGAGCTTTAGGCCTGGCGTGATGGCGCGCCTGGCACTCGACTGGAACTGCCTGAAAGACCGCTTCCCGAGTCTAATCGTAGCCTCGGTTTCCGGCTATGGGCAGACCGGCCCTATGGCCAGACATGGCGGATTCGATGTCATGGCGCAGGGCATGTCGGGGCTGATGTCCATCAATGGGGAGCGCGACGGCCAGCCTCTGCGCCTGCCAATCCCGATCTGCGACCTCAGCGCTGGCCTGTATCTAACGATTGGCATCCTCGCCGCAGTGCAGGCCCGCCACCGCACGGGTCGTGGTCAGTACGTGGAAACTTCCTTGCTCGAGGCAGCCACTGCGCTCCAGGTTTACGAAGCTGCCCATTACTTCACCTTTGGCACGAACCCACCGCGCATGGGACAGGCCCATCGCGGCAGTTCGCCATATCAGGTGTTCCCGTCGGCGGACGGTTATGTCACGATTGGCGCCGGGCAGCAAAACTTCTTTGAAGCATTCTGCCGCCTGGCAGCGGTGCCTGAACTGATCGCAGATGGGCGCTTTGCCAGCTTGCCCGATCGGGTGAGAAACAATGACGCGCTGGTCGAACTGGTTGCAGTGTGTACCCGCAAGCACGGCACCGACTGGTGGATTGCCGAACTTGAGAAAAGCGGCATCCCCTGCGGCCCAGTCTTCGAGCACGAGCAGGTCTTCGAGCACCCGCAGATAGTGGCGCGCCGTATGGTGGAAACCGTGGCCCATCCCAAAGCAGGAGTGCTCAAGACCCTTGGCCTGCCCGTCAAGCTGTCGGACACGCCGGGCAGCGTGCGTTTCGCTGCGCCCATGCTCGATGAACATGCCGAGGAAATCAAAATGAAACTGCAAACAGGTCGACGATCCGCCGACGCCTGATTCATCAACAAAGGAGAAAACAGATGCTAGCTTTAGATGGAATGAGAGTGCTTGATTTGACTCAGCATCTTTCCGGTCCGTACTGCACGATGGTATTAGGAGATCTTGGGGCGGAAGTCCTGAAAATTGAAAAATTGAAGGACGGTGACGATCAAAGAAAACTCGCTCCTTTCGTCAATGGCGAAAGTTCGCCATTCATGACGATCAATCGCAACAAAAAAAGCATTACCCTGAATCTGAAGTCAGAAGCGGGAAAGGAAATCCTTCTTAGACTGGCCAAAGTGTCTGATGTGATTGTGGAGAATTTTCGCCCGGGTATTGCAAAGTCGCTGGGGATTGATTACGAATCCATCAAGGAGGTCAACCCGGGAATTGTGTACTGTTCCATCTCTGGCTATGGCCAAACCGGGCCATACAGCCAGAAAGGGGGATACGACCTTCTGGCGCAGGGCATGACAGGTTTGATGGACCTCAATAGTCAGGCAGGGCAACGTCCGACTAAAATCCCGATATCGCTTTTTGACGTAGGAGCCGGTTTGACCGGTCTGTATTCAATATTGAGTGCTTATATTTACAAGCTGAAAACAGGCACCGGGCAATATATCGATGTGTCGCTTGTTGAGTCAGGTCTGGCTTTGACAGTCATCGAAGCAACTTGTTATTTTGTCAACGGCGTCGTGCCTAAGGTGGCTGGTACAAGAAACCACTTGTCAGCTCCTTATCAGGCCTACCGAGCCAAGGACGGGTATGTGATCGTAGGTGCCGGCAATCAAAGGCTTTGGAAGAAGTTTTGCAGCGACGTGATCGACAAGCCCCAATGGATTGATGACCTCAGATTTGGATCGGTCAGCGATCGCCATAAGAACGCCGACGACCTCGAACAGATGCTGGAGAAAATTTTGGTGCAGGAAGATATCGCCTACTGGGTCGAGAAAATGGGAGAGGCAGGGGTCCCCGGCGGTCCTATTAATAGTTTCGATCAAGCGCTTGATGATCCGCACTTTTTGGCACGGGACATGGTGCTTGAAGTAGAGCATCCAACAGCCGGCACTATCAAGACTTTGGGTATCCCAGCAAAAATGTCGCATACACCAGGCCAGATCCGGTCGCCTGCCCCTCTGCTTGGGCAACATACGGATGAAATTTTGAAGAGCTTGTTGGCCTTAACTGATAAAGAAGTTCAGGATTTAAGGTTGACCAACGTTATCTAATGTGGTGGCTATGTCACCGTTAAATATGAAAATCTTCCCAAGGCCATCGACAAAACAGCTTGCCCAGAGTCGGCATGGTGGCTGTCCAGAGCGCGAAACCAGCCCAGGTAGTTGTCCAGGTACCCGGTGGCAACGCCGTGAAAGCGGCGCAGCCACTGCTTGAGGCGGCCGTGGTAGGCGTTGACGTTCTGGACATGGACGGCGCCGTTGACGCACATACCCTTACTCAGGTTGATGGCCTCGTGCACCAGGTGCGCGTCCTGCGCAAAGCCGCGGTAGGTCGGGTTTCCATCGCTCACCAAGAGCGCATCTTTGGGCAGCACGCTCTGCAGTGCGCCAGCCAGCGCGACTTTGGTCATCTGCCCGCGTCCCATCACCCAGTCCAGGGTCTGCCCGCTGCGGTTCCGTGCCACTAAAACGCATACCAGTTCGTTTGACAGACCGACGCTGCGGGCTTTGGCGCCGCGCCGGCGAGCCGGGCGTTGCAGCTTGCGACAGCCCTTGCGGGACTCCAAAAAGTACGTCTCGTCGGCCTCAGTAATGCCCTGCAGCGCAGCGGGACGCTCTGCCTTGAGGCCACGTAGAAAGCGGTGTCGCCAGCGCAGCGCAGTGTTGCGGTGGATCTGCAGGCCAGCAGCGGCGCGGCGAAGCGACAGGGATGCGGCCAGGGCTTCACTGAAACCAAACCATTTGCCCTTCTTGGGCAGCCGCGCCAGCGCAGTGCCTGTCAAAGCGTTGAACGTACGGCGGCATGTCTGGCAGCGGTAGCGCTGCAACCCGCTGACCTGGCCGTGCCGGTAAAGCTCGCTGCCCTGGCAGTGCGGGCAGCAGCGCGGCTCGGTCGCACTGGACAACTCAATGAGGGCCAGCCCTTTTTGCTCCTCATCGAGTTCGTCCAGGCGCTTTTTGAGCTGCTCGCGCTGGCGCAGCGTAAGCCGTGGCACCTGTTGGTTCATCAACGCATTGAAAGTCTGGGTGTTCATCAGGGCTACCTCCTGCAGGGTTCACTATGAACTCTACGCCTCTGGGACAAGATTTCCACAACTAACAGTGACATAGCCAATGTGGTAGTCCAACTCAGGTTGAACCTAAGTGGCATCTCAAGAAACAAAACTCTCTGAGCCGGATTTTCAGGTCTCCGCCATCACTGGCGTGATCACAAAGCCCAGGTTTGTGGCCCGACGCTTGAGCGCTGCGACGCTGCGCTGGTGCTGCTGCTCTTCATAGC
>JAQGNK010000474.1 GCA_028291905.1 Polaromonas sp. | reverse complement strand
GGTCGTCGGGCTGGTTGCTACTTCTGCGAATTGGGTTGCCTTTGACGCCGAATCCAAATCAGCCCATGCGGCGCGATCGCATGCCCAGGGCCAACAGGCGGCCTTTCAAGAGGGTGTCCGGCAGGAGCCGCACACTACTTCACAGATGCCCTTCAATATCTGCCAGAACAGCTGCAACTTCCTCAGCATGGTTTCCTTGGCGCATTAAGCCAGGCTGCAACCGCCTGGCCCGCCAGTCGTCTGCGGTGTTGGCCTCTCCAACGGCGCAAATGAAATAAGTGGAGACGGCTGGATAATTTTCTATTGGGTTCGAGTTGGGCTCTGGCGCATTCTCAGCTTGCGCTGGCTGCTATTGAATTCGTAGCTGCTATTGCCCGGTGCGGGCTGGCTGTCCGGTAGGCGCCCGGCGGCGATGGGGTGGCAGGGCCGTTGCTGCGTTTGGTTTTGGGCAGAGCGCAGCCCAAACAGAACAGGACTTGCCGGAATGTACAGCCCAACAGCCGAAGATATTCTTTCCAGCACCTGATCAACCCATCATTTTACTATCAATTACATAGCTGGTTGCGCAAGCTGACGTTGCGCCAGCAGGCTATTTGATGAAAAACCGACCCAGCGCCAGACCCCGCCGCCGAAAGCAGCGCTTCTGGCTGGGCCTGCAATGACCCGGGAAAGCGTGAATCAAGAACGCTCCCAAGCCAGCCACCCTTGGAAGAGGTGTGAGCAGGTAAGTCCGTGGCAGGGCGCGGCAATGCGCCCCCGCTCTCAACCTTCAGCGGTCAGCGGCTTGATTCGCGGGCCACGACGGCTTCGGGATTGAGTTCGCGTTCGGTTCTTGCCTGCGGCGCCACCTTGAAGCCGCCTAGCGTCACGTCGTTGAGGTAGGTGTACATGTTGCGGTTCAGGTCATACACGACCGTGCGGGCCGCCCAGGGAATCGCCACGTCGTAAAACGGCGTCGCACCGTTGAACAGCGCCCTGTGCAGCTGGCCCTCCTGGTCAAAGGCGTCGAACATGCCGGCGCCCGACAGGTCTTCGTCAAGGTAATAGACGCGCTTGGAATAGGCATGGCGCATGCCGGGCTTGAGCGTGGCTTCCACGACCCAGACCCGGTGCAGTTCCCAGCGCTCGCAGGCCGGGTTGGTGTGCTGGGGCAGCAGCGCCTTTTCGGGCGCCGGGCAATCGAACACCCCACGGTACATGTTGTAGGGCAGGAACATTTCCTTTTTCCCCACCAGCTTGAAGTCGAACCGGTCCATCTTGCCGGAAAAGACGAACAGCTCGTCAAAGACGATCACGCCGCCCATGCTGGCAATCGGCGTGTCGTAAGAGAATTCCGGCGCCAGCTTCACCCGGCGCTGGCCGGGCGTGTAGGTCCAGGCGCGGCGCACTTTCTCGGTCGGGTCCAGGAAGTCGATGAGGCCTGTCATTTCGCCCACGCGGCGCGCCGGGGCCTGGGTGTGCGAATACGTCCGCCAGCCCATCGCCGGGTCGCGGTCGGCCACCTCGGTCTGGTAGTAAGGGCTGTCGGTCAGGGTCTGCTGCTGGGCGGTCATGATCATGCGGCCGGTGGAGTCAATCACCCACGAGCGTGAATTCGCCGTCAGGACAGAGGTGTCGCCCTGGTAGCGCAGCAACTGGTTCCACATCGCTTCGCGCCCGGTCTTGGGAATGGGAAACGGCAGACCGCCACGGCAATCCTGCTCGATGGCCAGGCCATCTTTGCCGGATTTGCAGCCCGTGGCATTGCGCACTGTCGCCTGAAGCACCTTGGCGGGGTAGGAAGCGGTGCGGTGGGAAGGATAAACGTCCAGGTAGTAGCCGGGAAATTTCTGCAGGATCTGTTTTTGACCTTCGCTCAGGCTGCTGGCGTACTTGTCGATGTTTTTGCTGTCGATGCGAAAGAGCGGCTTTTCATCCTGGAACGGATCGACCCAGGCGCCGCTGCCCGGCTTGAAGCCCGCCGGCAGCTTGGCGAGGCCGCCGGTGTAGGGCGGAATGCTGCCGCTGGCGTTGCCGGCCTTGATGGCGCCGAAGGGCGTCAGCGTGGTGCCCAGCTGCTTGGCTTCGTCTGCCGATACCGCAGCCATGGCGGGCAGGGCAAGGCTGACGAGAACGCAGCTGGCAATGGATTTTTTGATGTTCATGAGGATGGGTTTTGTTTGTTGTCGTTGTCTCGTGGCCGCTGCGGGTTGAAGGCCCGCAGGCGGCAGGGCCGTCTTGAAGGCACACGGCGAGTTAACTTGCAGCCGAAGGCTTTAAGGCCGGTGGCTAATTGAGCAACTGGCCATAGCGCGAGCGGATGCCAATGTCGATCCATGACGAGCCGCTGGCAGCGCCCTTGGCGAATGACACCTGAAAGCCGCCCAGGTCCAGGTTGTCCATGGCCCGCAGCGCGGCCGCCAGTGGTTTCGGCTCGGCCCGGGGCGCGCGCTGCAGCGCTTCGACCAGCAGCTTGGTGTTCACATAGGCCTCCATGCCGACAAAGGTGCTGGAGTGGCCTGCGCCGTACTTGTCCATCGTGCGCTGGAATTCCTGGGTCAGCGGGCGGTCAAGAATCTCCGGATTGGGCACGACGTAGGTGAAGCCGAACGAGCGGTTCTTGAAGCCCGCCATCAGCGTCTGGAGGTGGTTGGAGGAAAGCGAGACGATCACGCGCGGCCATTCGGGGCGCGCGGTGATCTGGCTGTCCATCAGGCGCTCCAGGGTCTTGAGGCTGACCACCATGGCGGCGGCGTGGTAGCCGCCTTTCTCAAGATTCTTCAGCAATGCCTGCGTGGCGGCTTCGCTGTTGCCGGTCTCCAGCACCGCCACGCTCAAGGACTGCCGTGCCAGGCTTTCGCGCAGGGCTTTCACGGGTTCTGAGGCGGGTGCATCGGTGACGATGACGATACGCGAACATGCCATGGACACCAGTTGCTTGGCCAGCCTGACGGCTTCGCGTTCATAGTCGGGGCGAACCCGGAACACCCAGGGGCCGTCTGCGTTCGGCAAGGTCTTCAGGCCGGACATGACCCCGACCAGCGGCACTTGCAGCTCGGACGCAGCGGCGGTGGCCACTGAGCACGCGGCGTCGTCCTGGCAGTTCATGAAGGCCACGGCACCCCGTTTTTCAGCCAGCTGCTTCAGATTTTTGGCATGAACCTTCGGGTCGCCATCGTCATTCAACGACACCAGTTCGATTTTCCTGCCCTTGACGCCGCCGGCGGCGTTGATGCTGGCGATGTAGCCCTTGGTCGCCGCATCGATGCGCAAGCCTCCGCCGTCGGAGTCCGGGCCCAGGTTGAGCGATTGCCCCACCACGATGGGCGGCTCGGCCGCCTGCGCCGAGCCAGCCAGGAGTAAAAGATTGAGGATGGCAAGGCTGCTGAGCGCTTGGGTGCGCACACAGGTCCGTAGCCAGAAAGTCAGCGATTTTTGCAGTGCACCATTCTTTTTCACACTTGGTTTCCTAAATAACTATTGAACACAAAATCAATTTGTGTGCTGATATTAGTGATTCAATGGGTTGGCGCCCTAGGGGTATTCCCTAGCGCAAGCTACACAATTGATGCGACAACCCCTGGGACAGCGCCACGAATCTGGCGCGATTGGGAGTTGGTAGTTTCCTGGGCTTGACGACAGGCAGCCGCTTCGAAGCGGCTTGTCGGCCCATGCATTCAGGCCGTCCCTATCGTTTTAATGCCATCGCTACGTGTGCAGGAAGGCCTCGGTGGTTTTAGCGGTTTTCACACTCACAAATCGGCGCCGCGCACGTTCCGGGCCGTGCCGTTGCGCCGGTCCGACTCGCCCCAGGCCATCCAGCGGTCCGGCTCGCGGGTGTCGCCAACGCGGCGCCAGCGGCCTTCCTGCTGCGCAGTGATCGGGAAACCGCCGACAAAGTCCCGCATCTCGCCGCGCGGGTCGGGCAGGTATTCCCAGGTTTCCTGGCCTTCGAGCACGATGCGGGCGGTATCGACAAAGTAGCTGCCCGGCTTGTGGACGACGCTGCCCTCGATGTCGGTGGTGGTGCGGACTTCGCCTTTTTCATTTTGAAAAATCGCGTAGCCCAGCTTGTCGTGCCCGACCATGAACGAGCCCGAATCCCAGGTGCCGTCCTTGTAGATCGTCGCGAAGGTCCACCAGATGACATGCATCTGGTGATTGACCACCAGGTCCTTCTTGAAGTGGATGGCGCCGCCTTCGGCCATGTAGGCCTGGTCCAGCGCAATCACGCCCTTGACCGGCCGGCCCTCGCAGGTGCCCGACAGGTCGTACAGCTGCGAAACGTAGAAGGTGCCCCAGTCCCTGCCCGGCAGGTACCACTGCATGCCCTTGCCGATGAGCGGGCCGCTCAGGTCGAACAGGCCTTCCTCCTTCCAGGTCATGCGCTCGCCCGAGGCGGTAATCTGCCACGGGTTGCCGGCCTCGCCCTCCAGGCTCGACCAGATGGCGGTGTCGCCTTCGAGCGCCCGGTCCGGAAAGGTCGTCATCGCCTGGGCCGCCATGCGCGGCTTGTCCATGCGGATGTTCTCGCCGTCGATGCGGCTGGACTGGTAGATGAAGCGGGTCGGGTTGGGCGTGCTGCCGGGCTCGTTCAGGGCCCGCACCACGGCGTACATGTGGCCCTCGTCGTCGCGCACCACGCCAAAGGGCATGCCCTTGGTGATGTGCAGGCCAAAGTAGCCGCGCAGGTTGTGCATCGCGGCGCCGGTGACGTTCTGGGGGGCGACCAGGGTCTGGTAGCCAAAGTCGCCGCGCTCGGGAATCGTGTCGTAGGTTTTCATGAGAAGGTTCCAGAAAAAAGAGGATTGGGTTCAGTCCCAGATGACGGGCACGGACTTGGCGCCGCGCAGCATGGCGCCGGTGATCCGGGGCGCCGGCCGGTCCGGGTCGAGCCGGATGTTCGGAAACAGGTCCAGGATGGTGTTGATGGCCGAGGTCAGCTCGATCTTGGCGACGAACTGGCCGATGCACATGTGCGTGCCGAAGCCGAAGCCGAACGACGGCTTCATGCGGCGGTCGATGTTGAACTCGTCGGCGTTCTCGAACATGTCTTCGTCCCGGTTGGCCGAGGCCACGATGCACTGCACCATGCCGCCCTTGGGAATTTTCACGCCGCCGATGTCCATGTCCCTGGCCGCCTGGCGCACCTTGAAAGTGGCGACGGGCTCGAAGCGCACGGTTTCGTCGATGACCTTGGCCAGCAGGCTGCGGTCGTTGCGCACGCGCTCCAGCAGCTCGGGCCGCTCCAGCAGCAGCGTCATCACCGAGCTGAAGGTGCGGGTGGTGGTTTCGCCGGCGGCCGGCAGCAGCGAGCGCACGAAGGTGGCGACCTCGTGGTCGTCGAGCTTCTTGCCCTCGTATTCGGCGCGCAGCAGGCGGTGGATCAGGTCGTCGCCGTCGGTGCCGGTGGCGCGGCGCTCGACCACGACCTCCTTGATGGCGTCGTAGAGCGCCTTGACCGCGATGCCGGCCTGGCGGCGCGCCTCGGGGATCTTGGCCGGGTCCAGCTGGTTGCCGCCCAGCATGGTCAGCGCCCAGCCGGCGTACTGCTTGTACTTTTCCGGATCGTCCTGCGGAAAGCCCATCACCGCATAAATGGCGCGGATCGGAAAGTTCAGGCCGAAGTCCATCAGCTCGGCGCGCTTGTGGGGCACCAGCGGCAGCAGGTAGTCTTCCCGCATCACCCGGTCGATCATCGGCCGCCAGCTGTTGACCGACGCCGGCATGAAGGCCGGCTGCAGCAGCGCGCGCACCCGGCGGTGCTGCTCGCCATCCATCGCCAGGATGATCAGGCCGTCGAAAAAAGCGCCCAGGCCCTCGGCAATGAAGCCGCTGGTGAAGTTGGCGGCGTCTTTCATGACGGCCATCACGTCCTGGTACTTGAACAGCGCCACCGTGGGCCGTGGCTCATGCACCCCGGCGTTGGTGGGCACGCCCAGGCGGGCGACGAAATCGCCTTCGTAGATGGGCGAGTTGTGGCGCATCTCGCGGCACAGCGCGTGGAAATCCACGTCGGCGCCCTTGAACAGGTCCGACACGGCGGAAAACGCGCTCTCCAGTTGCGCGGGAGGGGATACGGTGGTGTTCATGCTGCAGGGCCCGGTTGGGTTTTAATGAAAGGGGCCTCGACCGGGTAGCGGCCGAGCGTGAGTAAAAGCAGGGGGCCGATGACGCAGCAGGCGGCGCACACCATCAGCATGGCCGCGTAGCCGCCAGTACCGCGCAGCAGGGCGGCAAAAGCGAATGGCGCCACGGTCGAGCCCAGCGTGACCACGCCCAGGTGCAGCCCGAACAGGCGGCCGTAGTCGCGCAGCCCGAAGTAGCGCGACACCAGGTAGGCGGCAATGTCGAACTCGGCGCCCGAGCCGACACCGACCAGCGCGGTCGCCAGCAGCAGCAAGGGCACCGGCGTGCCGGCATCGGCGCCCAAAAACAGCAGGCAGCCCAGGGCCGGGAGGGCCAGCGCGACGGCCGCGACGCCGGGCGCCCAGAGCCGGTCGATCAGCGTGCCCACGCCGATGCGTCCGGCAATCAGCGACACGCCGAAGATGCCGAAAATGCCGCCGGCCTCCGCCGCCGACAGGCCGATGTCGCGCAGCAGCGGCACGGTGTTGGTCGCCATGCCGTAAATGGCCGACACCACCAGTCCCAGGCCGATGTTGCAGACCCAGAAGCGGCGGTCCCGCAGGGCCTGCGCGAACGGCATGCCGCGCTGGGCGGCGACGGCGGCTTCGGCGCTGCGGGCGCGGGCCGGCGCAGTGCCGGAGGCCGGCAGATAGCGCCAGCTCAGCGTCAGCCACATCAGCAGGGGCAGGGCGGCCAGCGTGAGGTAGCCGGCCTGCCAGCCCCAGCGGCTCATCGTCCAGGTCAGCAGCGACGGCAGCACGGCGGCGGTGACGCCGGTGCCGCACAGCACCAGCGACAGCGCCAGGCCCCGGTGGCGGTGGAAATGCTGGGCGACGATCTGCGTCCAGGTGACCGGCGTCGTGCCCAGCCCGATCAGCGGCAGCACGAAGTAGCCCAGGTACATCCAGCCGATTGAGGTGTGCATCAGGGCGAACGAGGCAAAAGCCAGCGCCACGGCGAACATCGACACGCCGGTGACGGCCCGCATGCCGTAGCGCAGGTTCAGCCAGCCGACCAGGTTGACCGACAGCGCGCCGCCGGCAGCCAGGAAGCTCACCGCGATCTGCAGGTCGGCGCGGCTCCAGCCCAGGGCTTTTTCGAGCGGAACGATGAGCGTGCCCAGGCTGTAGATCAGCAGCGCGCTGACGCTGGTCGCCACGCCAACCAGCGCCAGCGCCAGGGTAGGCCAGCCGGTGGAAAACTCACCGGCCGGGGCGCCGGCCACGGAGGGAGAGGCGGCGGTCATTTGGCGAGAAAGCGCTTGACGCGGTTGGCTGCGATGCGCCCCGGCAGGCCGTTGATGCCGCCGCCCGGATGGATGCCGGCGCCGCCGAGGTAGAACCCCGCCACCGGCAAAATCTCGACGCCCGCGCCCTGGACCGGCCGGTTCTTGCC
>JAQGNK010000444.1 GCA_028291905.1 Polaromonas sp. | reverse complement strand
CCTTTCGCGACGCCAACGACCGCGAGCTGCAGGCCGCGAACCTGGGCGCGAGCTGGCTGGCGCTGCCCGCGCTGCGCGTGATGGCCAACGCCGGCTATAACCGGGGCGAAACGTCGGCCACAGCGGTCACCCGCAACCGGCTGCTCTCGGCCGGTGTCAACTACGCGGCCACGCCTGCCGTGGACGTGCTCGCGGGATACTACAAGGTCAACCGCAACAGGACCGCGCAGGCAGACGACGGCTTCAATCGCCTGCTGGCCTTCGCGGAGTACAAGTTCTCCCGGCGCAGCCGGGTGTTCCTGGAGCTCGACACGACGCACTGGAAAGGCAATTACCTAGGCGCAGGCAACAAGTCCACATCGAACGGCGTGAGCCTGGGCATCACGCATACCTTCTGAAATATCCCTGGGCATCGCGCCAGCGTGGCATCACGCTGGCTTTGAATGAAGGCATTGAATCGCCTGATGAATCTTTGCTACTGAATTAATAGCTGCTGGCGCAATAGCTACCTGCGCCAGAGGCCTATTTGATGCTTGAAAATAGGTCGCCGGCCAAAGCGGATGCGCTGCAGCACATGATCAGGCCCTGCGCGCCGCCAGCACCCGGTCCACCATCACGCCCGCCTGGCCGAGGTTGTTCATCGGGTCGCAAAAGGAGGCGAGCTGTTCGCGGCTGACGTGCCGGCTGATCTCGGGGTGCTCGGCCAGCAGCTCGATCAGCGGGCGCTTTTGCTGCAGCGCGGCGCGGCAGATGTCATAGACCAGGTCGTGGGCATATTCGCGGCCGATGTAGGGGCCCAGGCCCATCATCACGGCTTCCGACATCACCAGCCCGTGCGTCATGTCGATGTTGCGGCGCATCTGCTCGGCATCGACTTCCAGCCCGGCGAGGATGAATTTCGTCTGCTTGAGCGCGCCCGACATCAGGCAGAAGATTTCGGGCATGGCCACCCACTCGATCTCCCAGGGGCCGGTCGAGCGCTCGTGGTCGGCGACCATCGCGTCCATCAGCGAGGCGGCCAGCTGGCGCACCACCGAGATGTTGGCGTGGATGTACAGGCACGAGATCGGGTTGCGCTTTTGCGGCATGGTCGACGACGAGCCGCGCCCCGGCGCATAGGGCTCGAACACCTCGGCCACCTCGGTCTGCATCATCAGCTTCACGTCCATCGCAATCTTGCCCAGCGAGCCGCCGACGATGCCCAGAAACGCGCCGACCTCGGCGAAGTTGTCGCGCACCGTGTGCCACGAGATCAGCGGCTGGCCCAGGCCGAGTTCCTTCATCAGCCCGGCCTGGGTTTCCATGGCGCCGGTTTCCAGCGACGACAGCGTGCCCGAGGCGCCGCCGAATTCGCCCACCAGCACGCGCGGTTTGAGCTGCGCCAGCCGCTCGCGGTGGCGCTCGATGCCAGCCAAGATGCCGGCCATCTTGTAGCCGAAGGTGATGGGCGTGGCCTGCTGCAGGTTGCTGCGGCCGATGACCGGCGTGTCGCGGTGCTCCCGCGCCAGCCGGGCCAGCGAATCCGAGATGTCCTTCAGGTCGGCTTCCACCAGCGCCAGGCCTTCCCGTATCTGCAGCACGGCCGCGGTGTCGGTGATGTCCTGGGTGGTCGCGCCCCAGTGGCAGTATTCGCCCAGCTTGTCACGGCAGGCGGCGTTGATCTGGTTGACCACCGCGATGATGGGGTAGCCGATCTGCTCGGTCTTGGCCTTGAGCTTGTCCCAGTCGATCTGCTCGATGTTGCAGTTCTTGACGATCTCGTCGGCGGCCTCCTGCGGGATCAGGCCCAGCTCGCCCTGCACCTTGGCCAGCGCGCGCTCGATGTCGAGGTACTTGGCGGTGCGGTTCTCGTCCGACCAGACGTGGCGCATGGCGGCGTCGCTGAACATGTCGCCGAAGATGCGGGAATCGATGATGGTGGCTGGCATGGGGTTCTCCTGTGAGGTGTGATGAGGATGGTTTTTCGGGGGCGAGATCAGCCGGGGTTTCAATTTCGGCGTTCAGGGTGGCTGTCGATTAGTTGCTACTGAATTAATAGCTGCTTGCGCAGGTACTGCATGCGCTGGAGGCCTTTTTGATGCTTGAAACTTGCTGGCGGGTCAAAATGGAGCTTCTTGAGTGAAAAAGTGACTTGAGCGGGCGAAAACCGGGCGTCAAGGCGTGCGGCCGGCCTGGGCCAGGATGCGTTCGGCCTGGCGCACAACCGGCAGGTCGACCATTTTTCCGTCCACCTGCAGGGCACTGCCGTCAGACGAGCGCCAGGCCTGCAGCACGCGCTGCGCCCAGGCCAGCGCCTCGGCGCCGGGTGCCAGCGCCGCATGCACGGCGGCAACCTGCGACGGGTGGATGCACATCTTGGCGCCAAAGCCCAGGCTGCGTGCCTGCGCCGTGTCCTCGCCGACACGCAGCGCATCGAGCGCGGGCGTGATACCCGCCACCGGCGACGCCAGCCCGGCGGCGCGCGAGGCGACGGCGATCTGCGACGCCGCAAAGTCCAGCGCCAGGCTGCCGGCCGGAATGTCCAGATCGACCATGTAGTCGAGCGCGCCGAAGGCCAGCCGCACCACGCCGGATGCGCCGGCAATGCCGGGCAGGGTCAATACGCCGCGCGCGGTTTCTATCAGCGGCAGCACGGTCGCGTTTTCAGGCAGGCTGGCCAGCACGGCGGCCACCTGCGCTGCCGTTTCGCATTTGGGCAGCATGACGCACAGCGGCTGCACGGCGCGGACCAGTGCCAGGTCTTCCAGATGCCATGTCGTAGCGTCATCGTTGATGCGGATCAGCACCTGGCCGCGCGCGTCGCCGGCGCTAGCCAGCCAGTCGGCAATCGCCGTGCGTGCCAGCGACTTGTCGCCGGGCGCCACCGCGTCTTCCAAGTCGATGATGATGCGGTCGGCCCCGGCGGCCAGCGCCTTGGCAAAGCGCTCGGGCCGGTTGCCCGGCACGAACAGATAGCTGCGGGGCGGGGAGCAGGCGGGCATGAGGGGCAGGGCGGCCATGCTTAGACCACGCCTTCGGCGCGCAGCGCGGCAATTCGCTCGGCGCTGTAGCCATGGCCGCCCAGAATCGCATCGGTGTGCTGGCCCAGCGCGGGCACGGCGTCCATGCGCGGCGCGCCATGCTGCCAGGA
>JAQGNK010000447.1 GCA_028291905.1 Polaromonas sp. | reverse complement strand
ATTGATGCGCGCCACCATCGAAGAACTGGGCGGCGAAATCCGCTTCGAGACCCGGGTTACCGACATGGAGATCGACAATGGACAGATGCGCGCGCTGCACCTGTCCACCGGCGAGCGCCTTGAGGCCGACCACGTGGTGCTGGCGGTTGGCCACAGCGCGCGCGATACCTTCCAGATGCTGTACGACCGCGGCGTGCATGTCGAGGCAAAGCCATTTTCGATCGGCTTTCGCATCGAGCATCCGCAGTCGCTGATAGACCGCTGCCGGTTCGGGCCAAGCGCCGGTAATCCCATTCTGGGCGCGGCGGATTACAAGCTGGTCCACCATTGCGCCAACGGCCGCTCGGTCTACAGCTTCTGCATGTGTCCCGGCGGCACGGTGGTGGCGGCGACCTCGGAGCCTGGCCGCGTGGTCACGAACGGCATGAGCCAGTATTCGCGCAACGAGCGCAATGCCAATGCGGGCATCGTCGTCGGCATCGATCCGCGCGACTATCCGGGCTACGACGCCGGGCGCAATCCGCTGGCCGGCATCGAGCTGCAGCGCGGGCTTGAATCGCATGCTTTTGTGCTGGGCGGGGGCACCTCTGAAGCACCCGGCCAGCTGGTCGGCGACTTCGTGGCCGGCCGGCCCTCGACCGGGCTGGGCAGCGTCATGCCGTCATACAAGCCGGGCGTCGCCATCGGCGACTTGTCGTCCGCCCTGCCCAGCTACGCGATTGAAGCCATGCGCGAGGCCCTGCCGGCCTTCGGCCAGAAGATCAAGGGCTTTGACCTGCACGACGCCGTGCTGACCGGTGTGGAGACGCGCACCTCGTCGCCCATCAAGATGAGCCGGGGCGATGACCTGCAAAGCCTGAATGTGCGCGGCCTCTACCCAGCAGGCGAAGGCGCCAGCTACGCCGGCGGCATCCTGTCGGCCGGTGTCGATGGCATCAAGGTCGCCGAAGCCGTGGCCCGCACGCTGCTGGCCGAGGCAGAAAGCCAGCGGCTGACCATGGCCTGAAGCGCAAGGCCGGCGGCGGATGGGGGATACTTCGCCCCTCACGGTTTGACGCCACGACTGCCCGGCCCGCCGCAAGCCACCTTTCCAAGACGACGCCACGGCGCCGATTGAATCTCAACCTGACCGAACTGATTGACGCCAAATGACCGACACCATTTCCATACCCCCTGCTCCGACAGCCGTACCGACTGCCCCCCCTCAGCGCCAGGCCCGGCAAGGCGGACGCGGCCGTCCGCCAGCCAGGCAGCCGCAGCAAAACCCGGCGCGCGCGCCTCGCGCGGTGCATCCGGTGCTGCAGCAGCTGTTCGAGCTGTACCCCAAGATGTTCGGCGCGAAGTTCCTGCCGCTCAAGCTGGGCGTGTTCCAGGATTTGCTGGCGCTGCATCCCGAACTGTTCAAGCGCGACGAGCTGAAAGTGGCGCTCGGCCTGCACGCGCGCTCGACCCGCTACCTCGAAAGCGTGGCGTCGGGCCTGCAGCGCCATGACCTCAACGGCGAGCCGGTCGAGCCAGTGGCGCCCGAGCATGTCCATCACGCCATCATGGAAGTGTTCCGGCGCCGCCAGGCCCGCTCGGACCAAGACCTGCGCCCCTATGCGCGGGTGCAGCTGATCGAGGCGATTCAAGCCTCGGGCCTGAGCCGCGAAGATTATTTGCTGTGCGTTCGCCAGCAGGATGACGTGGCCACTGCGCTGCTCGACGAGGCTTTTTCCGAGCTTGGCGAACAGGCCGCCAAACGCGAGGCGCTACGCAAGATGTTCGAGGCCAGCGGCAAGACGGTTGCCGAGTTTGCCGACATGTACGGCATGGACCCGGATGAAGTCAGCCGCACGCTGGAGCAGGCAAACCTTGCACAGGCAGCACAGGCAGCTGCTGCGGCAAAAACCCAGGAAGCAGCGGCTGAAGCCAGTGAAGCCAGTGAAGCCAGCTAGCACATTGGTTTTGGTCAAAAAACACATTTCAAGCATTAAATAGGTCTCTAGCGCAGGCAGTCACTGCGCTTCCAGCTATTGATTAAATAGCAAAATGCCGGTTAAAACCGGCATTTTTCATTCACTCACAGCCATCGCCTGGCAACCGCGCGCCGCAGGGCGCGAGGCTCAGGCTTGCGCGTTCTGCAGCGCCGCAATGCGCTCTTCAATCGGCGGATGGGTCGAAAACAGCTTGCCGATGCCGCCGGTAATGCCCAGGGTCTGCACCGTCTTGGGCAACTCCCCTGGCTGCATCCCGCCCAGCCGCGCCAGCGCATTCATCATCGGCTGCCTGCGGCCCATCAGCTGCGCGGCACCGGCATCGGCCCGGAACTCCCGATGGCGCGAGAACCAGGCCACCACCATGTGGGCCACAAACCCTAGCAGGATGTCGAGCACGAAGGTGCTGACGTAGTAGCCAATGCCTGGGCCGGAGCTGCTGCTGTCGCCACGGCGCAGAAAGCTGTCCACCGCATACCCGATCACCCGCGACAGGAAAACCACGAAGGTGTTCATCACCCCCTGGATCAGCGTCATGGTCACCATGTCGCCGTTGGCGATGTGGGCAACCTCATGGCCAATCACCGCCTCGATTTCTTCCTTGGTCATGCCCTGCAGCAAGCCAGTGGACACCGCCACCAGCGACGAGTTCTTGAACGCGCCAGTGGCAAAGGCATTGGGCGCACCTTCGAAAATGCCGACCTCGGGCATGCCGATCTTGGCCTTGTCTGCCAATTGGCGCACCGTTTCAACGATCCACGCCTCATCGGCATTCTGGGGTTCGTTGATGACGCGCACGCCTGACGACCATTTGGCCATCGGCTTGCTGATCAGCAAGGAAATGATGGCACCGCCAAAGCCGATGACCATCGCAAAGCCCAGCAGCATGGGCAGGTTCAGCCCATTGGCCGTGAGGAAGCGGTTGACGCCCAGCAGGCTTGCCACGATGCCCAGCACCGCCACCACGGCAATGTTGGTCAGGACAAACAAAAGAATGCGTTTCATGGATTCTCCGAAAAAGTCGTTTATTTATTGAACAGGCAGGGGCGCACTCGAACACGGGTTGATTGTGCGGTTTCACGGAAGAGATAGTGATTTTTCAGTCCAAATCAAGTTTTTCGTAAGGATTTTTAGGCCGCGAAAAGTTAGCGATCCTGGCTCAACCGTTACCTGCGCGGACGAAAAACAGTGGCGTCGTCATAAAAGGAAAAATCTTCGTTGTCCGGCCACCAGCCCGGCACGCCCAGCACCGGCAACGGCGCAAAAGGTTTGCCAGCAAGCTTTTCGGCGCTCAAATCCTCCGCGATCCAGCCATCCAGTTCCGCTATCGAATTAATAGCTGGCTGCGCATGATACACATGCGCTGTGATCGGTTTTCGTGGATAAACCAGCTTTTCGAGCAAGGCGTGGCCGAAAAGAACCAGCTGCGCCTCCTGCCAGAGCGGGCGCAGGCCGATGAACAGGCGCTGCCAGTCGCGGGCCAGCAAGGCGTCCCACAGCGGCTGCGGCGCCAGCAGGAAGGCGGCATTTTCGTCAAACACGGTCAGGGCGTCGCGCACCGGGCCGCGCAGGGGCTGAATGCCGGATTTCTGGATTTCAGCCGCCTGGAGCTGGTTCAGCCGCCGCTTGGTGCGGGGGAAACGCAGCCAGCACAGGCCATTGAAGAAGTCATGCAGGTTGTCGCGGGTGGGGCACTGGCCGCTATGAAACAGATAGTGCTCGTAGGCCTGGCCGGGCGGCAGTGTGCCCTGGGGCACGAAACGCACCGGGGCGGCGGGTGCATGGTTGAGGGCGTTGGGCAGAGCCGTACCCGCCTCGACCGCCTGCATCACCGTCTGCCCTGGCACGCGCCAGAGGTCCAGCCAGGGTCGGCTCCAGTCGATCTGTTGGAGTTGTGCTGTCAGCAAGCCGGTGCAAAGCCTTGCGGTTTTCTGAGCAGCCGCACCTTCATGGCCGGGCCGGTGGCGGGCAGCAGCTTGAAATAATCGGGATACATGCCAAACAGCACGTCCAGGGGCTTGCCGCCGACCTGGACACCGCCCTCCTGCAGCAGCGTGTCCATCATGCCCAACTGCCTGACCGTATCGGGCAGCCATGCCGGAAAAGCTGCGAGGATGCGCTGCACCGCCCGCGCACTCCCGGACGAAGGCGCTGCCATCACGGCAGGCTTGTTCTGGTCAAGCGGCTGGAAAGCAGGTTCAGGCTGCGCTGAAGCAGCCGGCTGCTTGAAAAGCATCAGCGTGGGCTGGTGCGCAGGACTCAGCTCGAAATACTCCGAATGCCGGGCCAGAAAAGTGGTGGATTTCGTTGTCTTGCTCAGTATGCCGTGCTGGCGCAGCACGGGCACCACCTGGGCCATATGCAGCGGACCTTCTCGCAGTCCGGGAAGAGCCTTCAGGATGCGCTCTACCTCATCGGGCAGTGGTACGCGAGAAAACGCAGGTGCCTGGCGCGGCACGATGCAGAAGCTTTCAACGCCCGGCGCACCCACGGCTTCCGACATGGTTGAGGCGGCGGTTGATGCCAACGGCCCGACGGGAATTGCCGGCGCTACAGGCACAGGGACTGGCGGGGAGGCAGGCGCCCCCGCCACCAAAGGCCTGACGGGTAGTGGAGACACTGCGGGCTTCACCGACACGGGCGCGGCAGGCGCGGATGTAAACACCTGCAGTGGAAAGCACTTCACGCGGTCGTAATAGGCCTGCGCGTCCCTAAACACAATCCCTTCCATCGAAAAGCACCAGACCTCGCAGCCCCATTCGCGCAGGCGCGCGGCCAGCGGGGCAAAGTCGGCGTCGCCCGAGGCAATCGCAAAAATTTGTACGCCCTGCTGAAAATGCAGCGCCACCGCGTCGGCAATCAGGGCCGCATCGGTGGTGTTTTTCTCCAGCGCCAGGTTGGGAAAAGTGCGCGCGCCCAAATAACGCCATACCGACCACAGCGACTGCAAGCGCGGCCCGTGGCCATAGGCGCGGCAGACGCTGACCCGGCCCGCGTAGGCGTTCAGTTCAGCCCAGGCGGCGTCGATGGCTTGCGGGTCGGAAAAATTGTCCGCATCAATCAGCAGCGCCGCCTGCCGGACGCTGTTCGCCCCGAGTAAGGCGCTCATGCCGCCATCAGTTTCCAGGGCAGCGCCTCGCCCGAGCGCAGCGGCTTCACTTCGGCCTCGCCAAAGGCAAAGCTGTGCGGCGGCGTCCAGCTTTCCTTTTTCAGCGTGATCGTGCCCTGGTTGCGCGGCAGGCCGTAGAAATCAGCGCCTTTGAAGCTGGCGAAGGCTTCGAGCCGCCCCAAGGCGCCAGCCGCATCGAACGCCTCGGCATACAGCTCGATGGCAGCATGGGCGGTGTAGCAGCCGGCGCAGCCGGTCGCATGCTCCTTGAGGTGCGCCGGGTGCGGCGCGCTGTCCGTGCCCAGAAAAAACCGCGTATTACCGGACGTGGCCGCCTCGACCAGCGCCAGCCGGTGGGTTTCGCGTTTGAGCACCGGCAGGCAGTAATAATGCGGCCGGATGCCGCCGGTGAAGATCGCATTGCGGTTGTAGAGCAGATGGTGCGCAGTGACGGTGGCGCCGGTGAAACGGTCGGCCTCGGCCACGTACTGCGCGGCTTCGCGCGTCGTGATGTGCTCGAACACGATCTTGAGTTCGGGGAAATCACGGCGCAGCGGAATCAGCTGGGTGTCGATGAAAGCCGCTTCCCGGTCGAACAGGTCGATGTCGGGCGAGGTCACTTCGCCATGCACCAGCAGCAGCAGGCCTTCGCGCTGCATCGCTTCGAGCGTCTGGTAGGTCTTGCGCAGGTCGGTCACGCCGGCGTCGCTGTTGGTGGTGGCGCCGGCCGGGTAGAGCTTGACGGCGACCACGCCGGCGTCCCTGGCGCGCCTGATCTCGTCGGGCGGCAGGTTGTCGGTCAAATAAAGCGTCATCAGCGGCTCGAAGGCCACGCCGGCAGGCACGGCGGCCTGGATGCGCTCGCGGTAGGCAACCGCCTGCGCGGCGGTCGTCACCGGCGGGCGCAGGTTGGGCATGATGATGGCCCGGCCAAACTGCGCGCTAGTGTGCGGCACCACGGTTAGCAGCGCCTCGCCATCGCGCACATGCAGGTGCCAGTCGTCGGGGCGGGTGATGGTGAGCTGGGCGGCGGGGGGGGAAATGGCTGAAGTCATGCCGCGAATTGTCGCACTGGCGATGGTTGGAACTGCCAGCAGAATCGACTCAGAAGCATTCAAAACAGGTAGCGCCTAGCGTTTCAAATCCCGATGATCCAAAGGCTGAACTCTCATTTCTTTACCCATGCTGGACTGATCACAAGCCCGAAGTCTTGCCGCTTTTTGATGAGTTTTAACCTGTGCAACTGCCGCTCAAGACTGGCGCTCAGACTGATAATTCCTTACAAACGGATCTGTAGCAAAAAACTGAGTTCTTGAATTGAACATCTGAATGAAACCTCACCCTATCTCCAGCTTTGCACAGTTCAAGAACTGCATTCGAGTCCTGGTCACCCTCATTGCGCTCGCTGCGGGCGGTCTGGCAGCGCAGCCTGTGCCGACACCTGCATCCGAACGGTGGTCGATGGATGCCATCAACGCCGCCAGCGCCGA
>JAQGNK010000421.1 GCA_028291905.1 Polaromonas sp. | reverse complement strand
GCCGCCGGGCCTTCGCCGATCATGATGTCGATCTGGTAGTCCTCCAGCGCCGGGTAAAGGATTTCCTCGACCACCGGGCTCAGGCGGTGGATCTCGTCGATGAACAGCACATCGTTCTTTTCCAGGTTGGTCAGCAGCGCCGCCAGGTCCTTGGGCTTTTCCAGCACCGGCCCGGAGGTCTGGCGCATGTTCACGCCCAGCTCGTGCGCAATGATGTGCGACAGCGTGGTCTTGCCCAGACCGGGCGGGCCGAACAGCAGCACATGGTCGAGCGCCTCGCCGCGCTTGTTGGCCGCGCCGATGAAAATTTCCAGCTGCTCCTTGGCCTTGGCCTGGCCGACATATTCATCGAACAGCTTGGGCCGCAAGGCCCGCTCGATGGCTTCCTCTTTCGGCGAGGCAGGCGCCGCAGACAGGATGCGCCGGGCCGGCGGCAGGTCGGACATGTCGAAATCGTCGGTCTGGATGCTCATGGTTTAGACCTTCAAAATAGGGCCGGGGTAACTGGCCAGCAGGGTGTCTGCCGTGACCAGGGTTAAATCTTCGCGCATGGCCTGGGCCAGCAGCAAACGGTCGAGGGGGTCTTTGTGCAGGTGCGGCAAATGAACAACCGCGAAGGTGTGGCTGCTTGACACCGCCAGTTCCTGGTAACCGTTGCGGATCAATTCGCTGTGCAGGTCTGGCACGTTGACCAGGAAATCCGTGCGCTGGTAGCTCGCCTTGATGGCAATTTCCCAGATGCTGGCGGCGCTGAAAAACAGCTGATTGGCTTCATCATTTATCAATTCCAGCGCCTTGGGAGACAAGCGCTCAGGCTCGCTGACGGCCCATATCAGCAGATGCGTGTCAAGCAGCAAGCGCATGCTGTCAGTCCTCACCGTTGAACATGCGAGCAATCTCGTCGGCGTACATCGTGTCGAAGTCATCTGGGACACGCATTTTTCCCTTCATGAATCCCAGGCGCTGCGGCTTGTGCAGCGTCTCGGGCTCAATCGGCACGACGCGCACCATCGGCTTGCCGGCCTTGGCGATGATGAAGGACTCGCCCTGTGCGGCGCGCTCGATCAGGCGTGACAGATGGGTTTTGGCTTCGTGGATATTGACGGTCAGCATCATGGGACTCCATGGACTAAGGTTGCTTAGTTTAACCAAAGGAAGCCGGAAAAATGGCCGCCGGGTTGGCTGCAGAGGCTGCGCGTCACCGCGCCTGGCGCTTCATTCCGGCATTTCAGACAGCCGTTTTTGCTATTTAATTAATAGCTTTTTGCGCAGGTACCGTATGCGCAAAAGGCTTGTTTGATGCTAAAACTCGTTTTCCGGCTCCAAGCCAAAGTCTTTATTTCCCCAGCGCCTTCAGCGCCAGCTTGATGCCCTCGCTCACGCCCACGTCTTTCGGCAGGGCTTTGAGCGCCAGCGCCGCGTCGCGGTCGCTGTAGCCCAGGGCGACCAGCGCCTGCAGGATGTCGAGTTCGGCTTCATTGCTGACGCTGACATGCGCGCCGATGTCGGCGCCGAGCTTGCCCTTGAGCTCCAAAAGCAGGCGCTCGGCGGTCTTCTTGCCAATGCCGGGCACCTTGACGATGCGGCCGGTCTCCTGCAGCGTGATGGCCTGCGCCAGGTCGGCCACGCTCATGCCGCTCAGCACGCTGAGCGCCATGCGCGGCCCGACGCCGGTGATCTTGATGAGCTGGCGGAAGGCGCCGCGCTCGGCGGTGCTGCCAAAGCCGTAGAGCAGCTGCGCGTCCTCGCGCACGATGAAATGAGTGAACAGGCTGATTTTCTCGCCCAGCCCCGGCAGGTTGTAGAACGTGCTCATCGGCACCAGCACCTCGTAGCCGACGCCATGGCAGTCCACCAGGATTTCGGGTGGATTTTTTTCGGCCAGCTGGCCAGTGAGTCTTCCTATCATGGGTAAATCTTAGCAGCCATGATTGCGCCTGCCTGGACTCAAGCTCATCCGCTTCACCTTGTGTAGTCCAAAGGCGATGACCTGCCCGCTCAGGGCTGCCGCTGCAAAGCCCATCTGTAGAATCCGCCCCAAAAGGGAGGCTTGGCAGACATGTCAATTTATCAATTGAAATCGCGCTTCCAAGCCCTGCTCAGGCCCGCCGTGCGGCGCCTGCATGCCCTGGGCGTGACCGCCAACCAGGTGACATCGCTCACCTGCCTGATCTCGGTGGCGCTGGGGCTGTGGCTGTTTTTCGCCGCCCCGCCCGCCGCCGCCTTTGCCTTGATCGCCGTCTGGATGCTGCTGCGCATGGGCCTGAACGCGGTCGATGGCATGCTGGCGCGCGAGCACGGCCAGCAAAGCCACCTGGGCGCCTTCCTCAACGAGCTGACCGACGTGGTGTCGGATGCGGCGCTCTACCTGCCGTTTGCCCTGGTCGCGCCGTTCAGCCCGTTCTGGGTCGGCACGGTCATCGTGCTGGCCGGCCTGAGTGAATTTGCCGGCGCGCTGGGCCCGACCATCGGCGCCTCGCGCCGCTACGACGGCCCGCTCGGCAAGAGCGACCGGGCGTTTGTGTTCGGACTGCTGGCGCTCTGCATCGCCACCGGGGCGTCACTGCCGGCCTGGACGGCCTGGCTGATGCCCCTGCTGGCCGGCCTGACGGCCTGGACCATCGCCAACCGCATGCGGCGCGCCGTTGCCGAAGCGCCGGCGCGCCACGCGGCCACCACCTCCAAGGATTGAATGAGCATTTCCCACCCCTCCCCTGTTTCCCGTATTTCCCGCACGCCCCACGAACATCATTTCGCCACGCACGATGGCCAATCGCTGTTCTATCGGCACTGGCCCGCCACGCCCGGCCAGCGGCGCGGCGCCATTGTGTTGTTCCACCGCGGCCATGAGCACGGGGCGCGCATGGCGCACCTGGTGGACGAGCTGGACCTGCCCGGTTTCGACTTCTTCGCCTGGGACGCGCGCGGCCATGGCCGCTCGCCCGGCCAGCGCGGCTACAGCCCGAGCTTTGCGACCTCTGTGCGCGACGTGCAGACCTTCGTCGAGCACATCGGCAGCGCGCACGGCGTGCCGGAGCAGGATATTCATGTCATCGCGCAGAGCGTCGGCGCGGTGCTGATTGCCACCTGGGCGCATGACTACGCCCCCAGGGTGCGCGGGCTCACGCTGGCGTCGCCGGCCTTCAAGGTCAAGCTCTACGTGCCGTTCGCGCGGGCCGGACTGGGGCTGATGCACAAGCTGCGGGGCCTCTTTTTCGTCAACAGCTATGTCAAGGCCAAGTTCCTCACCCACGACCCGGTGCGCATCGCCAGCTATGAAAGCGACCCGCTGATCTCGCGCCCCATAGCGGTCAACATCCTGCTCGACCTGTACGCCGCGTCCGACCGGGTGGTGGCCGACGCGAATGCCATCACCCAGCCGGTGCAGCTGCTGATCTCGGG
>JAQGNK010000397.1 GCA_028291905.1 Polaromonas sp. | reverse complement strand
TGGACGGCGTGGTGCAGGGCGGGTGAATCAAGTTCCATCAGGGCGATCATCGTTCCTGCAAGCTTTTTTCGTCACGCCGGCACCTTGCGAGCACTCGTCGGGTAGGCCTTTTCGCTCCTTACGTGCTTTACATGCTTTACGCCCGTGAACACTGGGCTTTTAAACGCACCAAATAGATTCAGCGCACGCTTGCTTCGACCCAAAACCATATTTTGGCATCAAACAGGCCGCTGGCGCAGGCAGTGATTGCGCATGATGCTATTCATTGAATAGCATTTGAACCACTGCCCGGACCGCAGCATCAGCCCAGGTTCACCGGAACGAAGATCTTGCTGTCGCCGCGCAGGATCAGCAGCGCGACTGATTTTTGCGACTTGGCCACGACGCTTTT
This sequence comes from Polaromonas sp., assembly GCA_028291905.1. Lineage (GTDB taxonomy): Bacteria > Pseudomonadota > Gammaproteobacteria > Burkholderiales > Burkholderiaceae_C > Polaromonas. The sequence goes on along the minus strand of JAQGNK010000397.1, from coordinate 9,909 downwards.
CACCTGGTCGATGTTTTTCACCGGAACGCCGTTGATCGACAGCAGCACATCGCCCGCCTGCACGCCGGCCAGCGCCGCCGGGCCGCTGGCCTGCTGCACCAGAAGGCCGCTGTCCACGCCGGCTTCCTGCTGCTCGCCCTGCTGCAGCGGGCGCAGCGCCAGCCCCAGCCGGCCCTGGCCGGGCGCTTCTATCTTGACCGCCGCCTGCGCCACTTTCTCGTCGGCATTGGCCAGCCTGGCGCTCAGCTCCTTCGAGGCGCCCTGGCGCCACACGCCCAGCTTGACTGTGTCGCCGGGCGCGGCCAGGCCGATGACCGCCGGCAGGTCGCCCGAGGACACGATGGGCTGGCCGTTGACCTGGCGGATCACGTCGCCCGGCTGCAGGCCGGCCTTGTCGGCGGGGCTGCCTTTTTCAACCGACGACACCAGCGCGCCCTCGGGCTTGTCGAGCTTGAAGGAGTCGGCGAACGACTGATTGACTTCCTGCACCGCCACGCCCAGGCGCGCATGCTCGACCTTGCCGGTGGCGACGATCTGGTTCCTGATGCGACTCGCCACGTCAATCGGAATGGCGAAGGACACGCCCTGGTAGCCGCCGCTGCGCGAGTAGATCTGCGAGTTGATGCCGACCACCTCGCCGCGCGCATTGAAGAGCGGGCCGCCCGAGTTGCCGGGGTTGATGGCCACGTCGGTCTGGATGAAGGGCACCGCGCTGTCGTCGGGCAATGAGCGGCCCTTGGCGCTGACGACGCCGGCGGTCACCGTGTTTTCAAAGCCGAACGGCGAGCCGATGGCCAGCACCCATTCGCCGACCTTCAGCTCGCTGGTCTTGCCCAACGTGGCGACCGGCAGGTTGCTGGCGTCGATCTTGAGCACCGCCACATCGGTCTTGGGGTCCGCGCCCAGCACCTTGGCGCGGAACTCGCGCCGGTCGGTCAGCTTGACGGTGACTTCCTTGGCGCCGCGCACGACATGGGCGTTGGTCAGGATGATGCCGTCGGCGCTGACGATGAAGCCCGAACCCTGGCCCCGGGTGGGCATTTCCTGCTGCGGCGCACCGGGGCCGCCCCGGCCTGGACGCTGGCCCTGCTGGAAGCGGCGCAGGAACTCACCCAGCGGGCCGTTGAGCAGCGGGTCCTGCTCTTCCTCGTCGTCGCCCTGCGCCAGCGGCGACTCATTGCCAGCGACCTTGGTGCTGCCGACCACGCTGATGTTGACCACCGACGGGCCGTAGCGCTCGGTGATCTGCGAAAAGTCGGGCAATGCCAGCGGCGTGCTGGCCGCGCCGGTGGTGACGCCGCTGCCCGCCGCGATGGCCGGCGGCGCCATGGCGGCAGCTGCGGCGGAATGCACTGCATTGAAGGCGCCGACGCCAGCGCCGCCGATGGCGCCGGCGGCCAGCAGGGCTGCGATCAGCCGGGTGTTTTTCAAAGCTGCGGATGTCATGGGAAAGCTCCTTGCGTTGTAGAAGCACGCGGGTTCGGTGCTTGACAACGGCAAGTATGGGGACGCAGGCTTAGACGAAACTTAAACCTGAATCGCAGCCGGGGCGCGCTGGCCGGCCGCGCTGGAAGCTTTTGGCAGCGGCATCTGGTCCGCCGCTGACCTGCCGATCAAGCCCCGGCTACGGCGCAGGGAGTGGCCAGCGCTTGATTCACCAGCTTGCAAACGCCGCTGTGGATGAGAGCCGGAGCCGGGAATATTTTGGCAATCAACAATGCTGCGTTAGGGATTGATGACGCCAAGCGTGCACAGGCAGTTGGTTCTTGCAAATAAGTTACAACCAGCAAGCGCATCCGAATGCCCCCCAGAAGCTTTTTTCGTCCGACACCGGCGCATTCCCAAGCCAGCTTTTGGTGTGGGCATGGCCATGTACGGCGCAGGGTTTGGCGCAACAGTCAGAGAACGGCTGCAGGGCTTTGCGCTGAGTGGCCTGCGCCGCGCGGCCCGGCTGGTTGCCGCCCAGCGAGGGCTCTCGCCAGTAGCCGCCAAACGCGTTGGTCGGTGCCCAGTCGTTGGCGGCTTTGGGCATGGGTGGCGCCAGCTTGGCGTGGTGGCCGTCCGCATGCACAACGCGGCCGCCCACCACGGTCAAATGCGACACCAGGTCCTTGATGTCTGCCTCGGGCACAGCGAAGAAGTCGCGCGACGGCACGATGAAGTCGGCCAGCTGGCCGACCTTGATCTGGCCTTTTTGCCCATCGGCATTGGCAAACCAGGCGCTGCCGGTGGTCCACAGCCGCAGCGCGGTGTCGCGGTCGAGCAGGTTGTCGGGCCGGTACATGGCCGTGCCGCCGATGGTCTGGCCGCTGACCATCCAGTGCAGGCAGATCCAGGGGTTGTAGCTGGCCACGCGGGTCGCGTCGGTGCCGCCTCCGACCGGTATCCCGGCATCGAGCATCTTGCGGATCGGCGGTGAATGCTCGGCGGCCCTGGCGCCGTAGCGCTCGATGAAATACTCACCCTGGTAGGCCATGCGGTGCTGCACGGCGATGCCGCCGCCCAGGGCCTTGACGCGCTCGATATTGCGCAGGCTGATGGTCTCGGCATGGTCGAAGAACCAATGCAGCCCGTTGAACGGAATGTCGCGGTTGACCTTTTCAAACGTGTCGAGCGCCCGGCCGATGGATTCGTCATAGGTTGCGTGCAGCCGGAAGGGCCAGCGTTTTTCCACCAGCAGGCGAACCACGGCCTCAAGCTCGTCCTCCATGCCCGTGGCAAGGTCGGGCCGCGGCTCGCGGAAGTCCTCGAAATCGGCCGCTGAAAACACCAGCATTTCGCCGGCGCCGTTATGCCGCAGCATGTTGGTGCCGGACAGGGGCGGCACAAGCTCGGTCCACTGGCGAAAGTCATCGGCCTCCTGCCTGGGCCGCTGCGTGAACAGGTTGTAGCCGATGCGCACCGTGAGTTCATCGGCGTCGCGCAGCTTCTCGATCACGCGGTAGTCGTCGGGGTAGTTCTGAAAGCCGCCGCCGGCATCAATGACCGAGGTGATACCCAGCCGGTTGAGCTCGCGCATGAACAGCCGGGTCGAGGCCTCCTGGGCATCGGGGTCGAGCTTGGGGCCCTTGGCGAGCGTGGCGTAGAGAATCATCGCGTTCGGCCTGGCGAGCAAAAGCCCTGTCGGGTGGCCGCTGGCGTCGCGCACGATCTCGCCGCCAGGCGGATTCGGGGTGTCCCTGCCGTAGCCCACGGCCCGGAGCGCGGCTCCGTTGAGCAAGGCCCGGTCGTAGAGGTGCAGGATGAAAACAGGCGTGTCGGGCGCCGCGGCGTTGATTTCTTCAATCGTCGGCAAGCGTTTTTCAGCGAACTGGTGTTCGGTAAAGCCTCCCACCACGCGGACCCACTGCGGCGCCGGCGTGCGGGCCGCCTGTGCCTTGAGCATGGACATCGCATCGGCCAGCGAAGGTACTCCATCCCAGCGCAGCTCCATGGTGTAGTTCAGTCCGCCACGGATCAGGTGCGTGTGGCTGTCATGCAGTCCTGGCAAGGCAGCCGCGCCGCCGAGGTCGATGACCTGCGTCTTGCTGCCGGCATGGCGCATGACTTCCTCGTGGTCGCCAACGGCGATGAACCTGCCGCTGGCGACCGCTATTGCCTCGGCCACGGGGTTTTGCCGGTCCAGCGTGGTAAAGCGGCCATGAATGAATATGACTTCCGCGAAGGTGATGGCAGCGCTCATGGGGATCTCCATAAATTGATCAGGCGATGTCAGCACGGCGTGCAGCACCCGATGGGAATCCGCAGCCGGCTGGCCGCGTTGGTGGGGCCGAGGCCCGCTATTTTTTACGGAACAGCCAGCCGTGCACAAGCTGCGTATAGCGCGGCATGATCACCCACACGACGAGTGCAACGATGACGGCGGCCAAAATGGCATGCGATACCCCATACAGGCCCAGCGCGGGAACCGCCCTGAAGACAGGTTTGAACAAAGGGGGCACTACCATGGTCAGCGGCCAGATCACCGACGTGGTGACCAGCCACTGCTTCCAGGCAGGAGGTTTCACGGGAACTTCCCCTTCTGCCGTTTGCCGAGGCGCAAACCAGTAGTCAATGCCAGCCCCCATGCTGAGTTGCTCGCCACTTCCAAGATGGGCTTGCACCGCCTCCAGCTGGCGCGCACGCTCTGCCGACTGGCGCCAGCGCGTTGCGTCCTCGTAGGTGGCAAAGTGCACAACAATGGTGTAGTCGGCGCCGCCCGGGGCAGGGCGCACCACATGCACTCCCTGGTGTCCGGGAAAGCCAGCGGCTATCCGCATGGTTTCAGCAAGCCAGCTTTCGTAGCCAGCCTGCGCACCAGCGCGCACATGATGCTGCACGACAAAGCTGACACTTTCGCCAGCAGAACCGCCATTCGGCTGGGCTGCGGCAGTCACGGGCTTGTCCTGGGTTGAAGTCATCGGGTGCTCTCAGCCCAGCTTGCGCGCGGGCATCTTGTGCACATGCGTGATGGCGTAGTCGATACCCGACCCATAGGCGCCGGAATGCTCAACGACGATGCCGGTGGTGGCGGCATAGGTTTCCTTGCGGGCCCAGTCGCGCTGCATTTCCAGCAGGAATTGCTGCCACGTGATGGGCACGGCGCCGGCCTGGATCATGCGCTGGACAGACATGTTGTGGGCCGCTACCGACGTGCCGCCGGAAGCGTCTTCGACGAAATAGACCTCATAGCCATCCGCCATGGCTTCAAGGGCCGGAAAGTTGAGGCAGACTTCGGTCCACAGCGCGGCCAGCACCAGTTTTTTCCGGCCGAATCTCTTGAGCTCTTCCTTTACTTCCACGCTGTCCCAGGTATTCATGCTGGTGCGTTCGAAAATCCTGTTGTCGGGCAGAACGGCAAGCAGCTCAGGCCAGATGTTTCCGGAAAAAGACTCGGTTTCGACCGAGGTGAGCACTGTCGGCACGTTGAAGGCTTTTGCCGATTTGGCCAAGGCGATGACATTGTTCTTCAGCAGCTGGCGGTCGATGTTGGCCACGCCAAACGTCATTTGCGGTTGGTGATCGATCAGGACCAGCGCACAGTTTTGAGGGGTTAACAGTTCGAGTTTGCCTTGGGTCATGATGGTCTTTCCGGGAGTTGAACAAAACGAGCCTGAATCCTAAATTACATTGTTTGCTGGTACTAGATAGAGACTTAGCACCAGACTGCATCAAAAAAGGAACCAATGGATCGACTCGACGCCCTGCAGGCATTGGTGCTTTCAAAACAATTTGGCAGCTTTGCCGGCGCTGCGCGTACGCTGGGCGTGACGCGTTCGCAAATCAGCAAACTCATTGCATCGCTGGAAGCGCAATACGGCGGTGCGCTCTTTGCTCGTTCGACCCGCGCGGTTGCGCTCACAAGCGCTGGCGCCATCCTGTATGACTATGCCGTGGACATGCTCGCCATTGATGCCGAAGCCCGCGAAGCCATGACCAACTTGCAAGGCGCAGCCGGGCCATTGCGCGTCAACGCGCCAATGTCGTTTGGCCGGCTGGTGCTCGCCCCTCTGCTGCCGGGATTTCTAGCGATGTATCCGCAGATCGAGCTGCGCGTCGAGTTGAATGACCGCCTGCTCGATCCGTTCGAGCATGGCTTTGATCTGACGCTGCGCATTGCCGAACTGGCGGACTCTTCGCTGGTCGCGCGGCGCATGTGCGGCGTGCCGCGCGCCATTTATGGCGCCCCAGGCTACTTGGCGGCACATGGGGTGCCAAGCTCGCCGCAAGCACTCAAGACACACCGTTGCCTGAACTATGCGCATGCCCACACGGGCCATGCATGGCGGCTTGGCAAGGGCCGGGAACAGATGAATGTCTCTGTCAGCGGACCGCTTTGCTCGAACAACGGTGAATTGCTGGTGGAAGCTGCCGCTGGAGGCGCCGGCCTGGTGTTGCAACCCGGCTTTCTGGCGGCTGCGCATGTCGCCACGGGCCGGCTGGTGCATGTCCTTTCGCCGTGGCAGCAGGCCCCTGAAATTGCGCTCTATGCAATCTACCCCGCCACCCGGCGGGTGCCTCTGGCCGTGCGCGCCCTGATCGACTACTTGCTCACGGTATTGCCCGGCGTCATGGCCCTGGACTGAACATGGCAATGCGCGTAGGCGCCGGGTCGATGAAAGCGCCAATGGCGCTTGAACGTTCAATCAACGATTTATGCAACCGTGTGTTTTCCGGAATCGCGCTTTTTTTACCTGGCGTTCGGGTGGGATGCGATGGACAAGAACAGGCGCCGACGTTTGGGGACGAAGCAATTCAGCTTTGGGTAATATTTTCAATGCGGCGGTCGGGGACACACCACAGGGCCGCTACGGCGACATAAATTCCCATGGCGATCCATGTATTCACGAACGACAGTGGAATTGCCGCTGCGTAAAGGATGACAGACACTTTTCCTTTGTAGTCGGCGCCTAGCGCCAGGGCCAGCTTGGAGTCTTTGCCGTGCTCCGCAATCAGGCAGTGGGCAAGTAGAAAATAGGCGCATGAGGCCATTAGCAGGACTGTTCCATACAAGGCTACTGGTAGCGCTGAAAAGTAATTTTCACCCAGCCAGCTGGTCACGAACGGTATGAGCGACAACCAGAACATCAGGTGCAGGTTAGCCCACTGGATACCGCCATTGACCTTGTTCGCAAGATGCAGCATGTGATGATGGTTGTTCCAATAGATTCCCACAAAAACAAAGCTCAGCACATAGCTCATGAAGACTGGAACCAACGGGCTCAGGTCGCTCAGTTCCGGGCCATGCGGGACCTTCAGTTCCAGCACCATGATGGTAATGATGATGGCTATGACGCCATCGCTAAATGCTTCCAGCCGGCCTTTGCCCATTGACGGTCTTTCTTTAGTGAGCGCGGAGAATTTTTCTTCAAGATATCTGGCAGCCAGCGCTTGAATTGGTGTGTTTTCAAGCTTCGCTGGCATGGTGCAACCGAGCGCAAGGCCAGACGCATCCATGGTTCATCCATGGGTTGACGAGATGCACCGATGCGCATTCACAGCGAGGCGTTGAATGGTACTGCTTCCTGTCCCAGCCCCGGCGCAGTTGGCTCATGACGCTTCGGTTGCGTTAACTGGCGCGGCCGGAAAACGCACTTCGACCTTCAGGCCACCCAGGCGGGCCGAGCTGCCCAGCGCCAGCGTCGCGCCGTGCCGCTCGGCGATCGCCCGGACGATGGCCAGCCCCAGCCCGTTGCCGCTTTCCTGCGCCGTGTCGCTCGCGCGAAAGAAGCGGTCGAACACCCGCTGGCGGTTGCCTGGCGCAATGCCGGGGCCGCTGTCCTCGACCGACAGCACCGGCTGGCCCTGGCTTGAGTCAATTGTCACATCGACCTGGCCGCCGCCCGGCGTGTACTTGACGGCGTTTTCCAGCAGGTTGCGCAGCAGGATGCGCAGGGCCTCGGCCTGGCCGATGACCACCGGCATGGTCATGGCCTGCGCCGCCGACTCGGGCGCAGCCGAAAAGTCCGCTGGGCCGCCTTCGGCCAGGCCCAGGTCAATCGCCTTGCTTCGCGCCTGTGGCAGCACGTCCGACACGGCCAGTTTGACCAGACCCTGCAAGTCAATCGGCCCGACGCCGCTGCCCGGCATGCCCTGCGCCGCACCGGCTTCCTCGCGCGCCAGCAGCAGCAGCTGCTCGACCAGCCGGATCGTCCGGTCGATGCCCTGGTTGAGCCGCGCCATGCCGGCCTCGCGGGCGGCAGGGTCGCCGTCCAGGCGGCGCAGCGCCTGGGCCTGCAGTTTGAGCGCAGTCAGCGGCGAGCGCAGTTCATGGGCGGCGTCGGCGACAAAATTCTTTTGCGTTTCGAAGGCGCCGCGCACCCGGCCGAACAGCAGGTTCAGCTCATCGACCAGCGGCCGCACCTCGTCGGGCAGGCCATCGGGCGCCAGCGGCGAGAAGTCATCGGCGGCGCGGCTGGCGACCACGCGCCGGGTGCGCTCTATCGGCGCCAGTGAGCGCTTGATGATCCACCACACCGCCAGCATCAGGAGCGGCGTCAGCCCGGCGAACGGCAGCACCGCCCGCAGCGCCAGCACGCGGGCGCGCACGGTGCGGGCGCTCAAATCCTGCGCGATCTGCACCGTCTGCAGCGGCGTCTGCAGCGTATAGACCCGGTAGCGGTTGCCGTGGGCCTCGACATCCGAAAAACCCAGCACCGCGCGCGGCGGCAGGGCAGAGCGGGTGGAGCGGAAAATCTGCGTGCCGTCCTGGCCCCAGATCTGCACATACAAATCAAAGCTCGCGTCGTCGTCTTCCGGCATCGGCGGCAGGCCCAGCGGAATGCCGCCGCGCAGCGAACGCGCCATCTGCTGCAGGTGCTCGTCGAACATCGCATCGGCCTGCCGCAGCGCTCCCCGGTAGGCGGTGACGGCCTGCAGCACGGCGGCCAGCAGAATTGCCACCAGCACGAACCAGAGCAGGCGTTTGCGCAGGGAGTGCGTCCCCACGCTCCCCACTTCGTGTGGTTCGCTGCCCCCCGAGGGGGCCGCTGCGCCTGCGGCCCGGCGAAGCCGGTTCCGCGGCCCTGGCTGGCACGGGCGGGGAGAGTTCTCCTCCACGCTTGGTGCTTCCCGTGGTTCGCTGCCTGCAGAAGGGGCTGGACTTGTCTGGGGCGGCCCGGCGCTGCGGCCGTCGGTGCTCGCGGCCGGCCATCCGGTGGCGGTTTGCTCAGAATTGTTCATTCTTTGGGCACCACGTAGCCCAGGCCGCGCACGGTCTGGATGAAGTCATTGCCGAGCTTCTTGCGCAGGCCATGCACATACACCTCGACCGCATTGCTGCTGATGTCGTCCTTCCAGCTGAACAGCTTTTCCTCCAGCTGGCTGCGCGACAGCAGCGCGCCGGGCCGGGCGATCAGCGCTTCGAGCACCGCCCATTCCCGCGCCGACAGCGCCACCGGCTGGCCGTGCAGCATTGCTTCGCGGGTGGCAGGGTTCAGGCTCACGCCCCTGTGCTCGAACACCGGCTCGGCCCGGCCGGCGCTGCGCCGCAGCAGGGCGCGGATGCGGGCCAGCAGCTCGTCGATGTCGAACGGCTTAACCACGTAGTCGTCGGCGCCGGCATCCAGCCCGGCAATGCGGTCGGCCACCCCGTCGCGGGCGGTGGCGATGAGCACCGGCAGCCTGTCATGGCGCTGGCGCAGGGCGCGCAGCACCTCCAGGCCGTCCCGCCTGGGCAGGCCCAGGTCGAGCAGCAGCAGGTCGTAGTGCTCAACCTTGAGGGCAGCGTCGGCCAGGGCGCCGTCGCGCACCCAGTCGGCCGCGTAGTGCTCGGCACGCAGTACCTGCAGCACCGCCTCGCCGATCATGGCGTCGTCTTCTACCAGTAGCAGGCGCATGGGGCTTCCTTGAATTTGCAGAGTCTGGCGTCTGCAGCTTAGACCAGGCTTAAAGCGCCTGCCGCTCGGACCGGAGGGTGGGCAAGCCCGACCTGGGTAGCAAACTGCAAGCGTGAATTCGAACGCCAGATCGGCTGCTGCTGCAGAACCGGGCGGTGCGCACCGGGCCAATATAAGGTATTTGATATGATTTTAATAGCGGCGTACGCAGGCTGGAACTGCGCTGCAGGCACAAAACATAACAAATTCTTCGTGATGATGGCAACTGGTACTGGCTACATGTCGCGGCTACGTTGACCATTGTGCTTCGCGCTTCTGGTCACTGGCGACCGCATTGTCGGGCGCCGGATGGTTGATGCCCCGCAGGCACGGCATTGCGTTCGGCGCATCGATCTGCGTCCGTTCCCACCCGAAATTGCTGCCGCTTCAGGCGCCCGAAGGGCCCGGACATGCCGAAAAAAACCGGCTGGCTCCCAGCATTCGCTTGGTGCCAGCCGGTTATCAGTCAGCTACCGTGCGTCAACTCAAGGGCGAATCGCCAGGTCCAGCACCACCGGGCCGTTGGCGCCGCCGATTTGCGACGCGAGGGTGG
>JAQGNK010000387.1 GCA_028291905.1 Polaromonas sp. | reverse complement strand
ATCACGCCGTCCAGGCCGCAGCCAAAGGCATCGGTGGCGATTTCCTGGGCGTAGGTCGGGCTGACGGTGGTGATGCGGTGGGCGTACTTCAGGCCGGCCTTCATGAAGGACAGCTGGCCGTGGAACTCCAGCCCGCCCGGCACCATCAGCCGCGACGGCAGGCCGAGCAGGGAAAAGTCGCCGGGGTCGAACAGGCCCTGGTAGGCCAGGTTGTGGATCGTGAAGACGGTAGCGGCGCGGGTGGCCGGGTGGCAGGCGGCATAGGCGCAGGCCATGGCCGCATGCCAGTCATGGGCATGCAGCACATCGGGTATCCAGCCAGGGTCAAGCTCGCCGGCGGCCAGGTGCGCCGCCACCCAGCCCAGCAGGCCAAAGCGCTGCAGATTGTCCGGCCATTCGCTGCCATCGGGCCCCAGGTAGGGGTTGCCGGCACGCTGGTAGAGGTAGGGGGCGTCGATCACATAGGCCGCCACGCCGCTCTGGGCCAGCCGGCCCAGCCGCAGCGTGACGCGGCCGGCGCCGAAAGCGGCGCCCAGCTCGCACACGATTGCCTGGTTTTCAACACCCGCCAGGATGGCCGGCAGGCCGGGCAGCACCAGCCGGGCGTCGGCCCCGGCCTCGATCAGCGCCTCGGGCAAGGCGCCCAGCACATCGGCCAGACCGCCGGTCTTGACAAGCGGATACACCTCTGCGGCGGCATGCAGGACTTTCATGCGCCGGCAATTTTCGCGAGCATGTTCTTGGTGACCAGCGTGATGCCCTTGGCGCTGCGGTGAAAGCGCTGGCTGTCGAGTTCGGCGTCCTCGCCGATCACCATGCCGTCGGGAATGCTGCAGCCCCGGTCCACCACCACCCGGTTCAGGCTGGCGCCGCGCCCGACCTGCACGCCGGGCAGCAGCACCGACCAGTTGACCTTGGCATGGGAATGCACCCGCACGCTCGAGAACAGCACCGAGCGGAACACGTAGCCCGAGACGATGCAGCCGCCCGAGACGGTCGATTCGATTGCCATGCCGCGCCGGTCTTCCTGGTTGTGCACGAACTTGGCCGGCGGCAGCTGCGCCTGGTAGGTCCAGATCGGCCAGTGCCGGTCGTACAGGTTGAGTTCGGGGTCGGTGGCGGTCAAATCGATGTTGGCGTCCCAGTAGGCGTCGATGGTTCCGACATCGCGCCAGTAGGGCTCGGCCACATCGTCGGCCGGCACGCAGCTGAGCGAAAACGGATGCGCCGCCACTTCGCCATTGCGCACCGCGCGGGGAATGATGTCCTTGCCGAAGTCGTGGCTCGACGACTCGTCGGCCATGTCGCGCGCCAGCTCCTTGTAAAGGTATTCGGCGTTGAAGATGTAGATGCCCATGCTGGCCAGCGCCATGTCGGGGCGGCCCGGCATGGACGGCGGATCGGCCGGCTTTTCAAGGAACTCGGTCACCATGCTGTGCTCGTCCACCGCCATCACGCCGAAAGCGCTGGCTTCCTCGCGCGGCACCGCGATGCAGCCGACGGTGCAGTCCCGGCCCTTGGCCACATGGTCGGCCAGCATCAGCGCGTAGTTCATCTTGTAGATGTGGTCGCCGGCCAGCACCACGATGTAGTCGGCGCCGTAGCTCTCCAGGATGTCATGGTTCTGGTACACCGCATCGGCCGTGCCCCGGTACCAGTTCTCGTTGTCGTTGCGCTGCTGGGCCGGCAGCAGATCGACGAATTCGTTCATCTCGGTCTTCAGAAAGGCCCAGCCGCGCTGCAGGTGGCGCAGCAGGCTGTGCGACTTGTACTGCGTGATGACGCCGATGCGCCGTATGCCTGAATTCAGGCAGTTCGACAGCGCGAAATCGACAATGCGGAATTTGCCGCCGAAATACACCGCCGGCTTGGCCCGGCTGTCGGTCAAATTCATCAGGCGGCTGCCGCGCCCGCCGGCCAGCACCAGGGCCACCGCCCGTTTCGGCAAGTCAAGACTTTGCGCAAGTTCGTTGGGTTTCATTTTGTCTCTGGGATGGGTTGTGAAGGGCTTGACTATCTTAATACCTGGCCTTGCGCAAACGGCTGTTTTACGGGTAGGACAAGAGGCATGAATGGCAATAATTCCCGGGCTCGCGCGGCCTGCATCGGGCGCCGCCCAAAGGCCTTCGCCGGGCTGCCGGCCAGCGGTTTTTGGCATGCGAGAATCCATGAAATCCAGCCGCTGGCCCGCTCCTTGCTGGCGCCTTGGCCTGTCTGCCACACCTCCAAAGGAACCGTTGTGAACTCCACCCCGCCGATTGCCAAACACGCCCTGGCCGCCCAGATTGAAGAACACCTGCTCAGCACCGTCGGCGTGGCGTCCGAGGATGCGACGCCGACCGACCTGATGCAGGCGGTGGCGCAGGTGGCGCGCCAGCAGCTGTCGCAGCGCTGGGTTGAAACCCAGGCCCGCCAGCGCGAGCAAAAAGCCCGGCGGGTGGTGTACCTGTCGATGGAATTCCTGATGGGCCGCACCCTGTCGAACGCGCTGGGCGCGCTCAGTCTGACCAGCGGCGCGGCGCAGGGCCTGCTGCAGCATGCGCAGACGCTTGAAGACGTGGCCGACCGCGAGGCCGACGCGGCCCTGGGCAACGGCGGCCTGGGCCGGCTCGCGGCCTGCTTCCTCGACTCGATGGCGACGCTGGGGCTGCCTTCGTTCGGCTATGGCATCCGCTATGAATACGGCATGTTCGCGCAGGAGATCCAGCACGGCGTCCAGGTCGAATACCCCGACCCGTGGCTGCAGGACGGCACGCCGTGGGAATTCCCCCGCGCCGGCATCAGCTACCCGGTGCGCTTCGGCGGCTGGGTCGAGCACCTGAACGGCACGCCGGTGTGGCGCCATGCCGGCGAGGTGGCGGCCAAGGCCTATGACATGGTGGTGCCCGGCCACGGCACGCGGCTGGTCAGCACGCTGCGGCTGTGGAAGGCGGTGGCGCCGGCCCACATCGACCTGGGCGCCTTCAACCTGGGCGACTATGCCCGCGCCGCCAACACCAAGAACGAGTTCGAGAACATCTCCTGGGTGCTCTACCCCAACGACAGCACGCCGGCCGGGCGCGAGCTGCGCCTGAAGCAGGAGTATTTCTTCGTCGCCGCGTCGATCCAGGACCTTGTCAAGCGCCACCTGGACGAGCACCCGAGCCTGGACAACCTGGCCGACAAGGTGGCGATCCACCTGAACGACACCCATCCGGCCATCGGCGTGGCCGAGCTGATGCGGCTGCTGTGCGACGAGCACCAGATGGCCTGGGACACCGCCTGGGCGCTGTGCTGCAAGACCTTCTCGTACACCAACCACACCCTGATGCCCGAGGCGCTGGAGACCTGGCCGGTCGCCTTGATACAGCATGTGCTGCCGCGCCACCTGGAAATCATCTTCCGCATCAACAAGGAATTCCTGGAAATGGCAGCGCGCCACCGGCCCGGCGACAACGCGTTTTTGGCCCGGCTGTCGCTGATCGACGAGCACGGCGAGCGGCGGGTCCGCATGGCGCACCTGTCCATCGTCGGCAGCCACAAGGTCAACGGCGTGTCGGCGCTGCATTCGGACCTCTTGGTGCAAACGATTTTTGCCGACTTCGCCGACATCTGGCCCGACCGCTTCACCAACATGACCAACGGCGTGACGCCCCGGCGCTGGCTGGCGCAGTCGAACCCGCAGCTTTCCAGCCTGTTGGATGCCACGCTGGGCAACCGCTGGCGGCTGGACCTGGACCAGCTCAAGCGGTTGGACGAATACCGCAAGGACGAGGATTTCCAGGGCAAGTTCATGGTCATCAAGCACGCCAACAAGGCCCGGCTGGCGGCCTACATCGAGCGCACCACCGGCATTGCGGTCAGCCCCGACAGCTTGTTCGACGTGCAGGTCAAGCGTATCCACGAGTACAAGCGCCAGCTGCTCAATGTGCTGCATGTGGTGACCCGCTACCAGGCCATCCTGGCGAATCCCGATGCCGACTGGGTGCCGCGTACCGTGATCTTTGCCGGCAAGGCGGCGTCGAGCTACCACACCGCCAAGTCCATCATCCGGCTGATCCACGATGTCGGCAGCATCATCAACAACGACCCGCGCATTGCAGGCAAGCTGAAACTGGTGTTCATCCCGAACTACGGCGTGTCGGTGGCCGAGGTCATCATGCCGGGCGCCGACCTGTCGGAGCAGATTTCGACCGCCGGCACCGAGGCCTCGGGCACCGGCAACATGAAGCTGGCGCTCAACGGCGCCTTGACCATCGGCACCGACGATGGCGCGAACATCGAGATTCGCCAGAACGTGGGCGACGACAACATCTTCATCTTCGGCCTGAAGACGCCCGAGGTGCAGGCGCTGCGGCAAAGCGGCTACCAGCCGATGCGCTACTACGAAAGCCTGCCGGCGCTCAAAAGCGTGCTCGACGCGATTGCCGGCGGCCAGTTCTCGCCAGAAGAGCCGGGCCGCTACCGGGCGCTGGTCGATTCGCTGCTCTGGGGCGGCGACCATTACCTGCTGCTGGCCGATTACGAATCCTATGTGGCGACCCAGCTGCGGGTCGATGCGCTGTACGGCCAGCCGGCCCAGTGGTGCGAACGGGCCATTGCCAACGTGGCGGGCATGGGCGCGTTCTCGTCCGACCGTACGATCCGGGAATACGCCCGGCAAATCTGGAACATCGAGCCGGCCACGCACTGAACGGCTGTTGACAGCCCCACCCCAAGGACAGCGCCATGGCGAACCCGCACGACAGCGACATTGAATTGATCTGCACCGGCCGCCACGGCGACCCGTTCTCGGTGTTGGGCCCGCATCCGCAGGAGGGCGGCGTGGCGATCCGCGCTTTTTTGCCCGGCGCCCGGCAGGTCGAGGTGATCGATGGCGGCTCGGGCCAGTTGCTTGGAAGGCTTGAAAGGCAGCACGACGCCGGCTTCTTCGAGGGCCTGCTGGCCATGCCGGAAACGCCAGCGGCGCCGCTCTACAGCCTGCAGGTGCAGTGGGACAACTACCAGACCGCCTGGCTGGAAGACCCCTACCGCTTCGGGCCGGTGCTGGGCGAGATGGATGTCTGGCTGCTCAGCGAAGGCACGCATCTGCGGCCCTACGAGATTCTGGGCGCCAACGCGCTGGTGATGCAGGGGGTGGACGGCACCAGCTTTGCAGTCTGGGCGCCGCATGCCGCCCGCGTCAGCGTGGTGGGCGACTTCAATTTATGGGATGGCCGGCGCCACCCGATGCGCCTGCGGCGCGAATGCGGCGTGTGGGAAATCTTCCTGCCCGGCGTGGCCATCGGCGCCAAGTACAAGTTTGAAATCCTGGCTGCAGACGGCCAGCTGCTGCCCGCCCGCGCCGACCCGTATGGCCGTCAGGCCGAGCTGCGCCCGGCCACCGCCAGCATCGTGGCCGGCATGCCAGACCTCAAGCCTGCCTCCGGCGAACGCCGGCAGGCCAACAGCCTGGCAGCGCCGATGAGCATCTACGAAGTCCACGCAGGCTCGTGGCGCCGGATTGACGATGCGGCCAGTGGCCTGCAGCGCTGGCTGACCTGGGACGAACTGGCCGAGCAGTTGGTGCCGTATGCGCAGGACATGGGCTTTACCCACCTGGAGCTGATGCCGATCAGCGAGCATCCATTCGACGGCTCCTGGGGCTACCAGCCGGTCGGGCTGTATGCGCCCACCTCGCGTTTCGGCGATGCCGACGGCCTGGTCCGGTTTGTCGCCCGCTGCCATGCGGCCGGCATTGGCGTGCTGCTCGACTGGGTGCCGGCGCATTTTCCGACCGACGCCCACGGCCTGGGCAACTTCGACGGCACCGCGCTGTATGAGTACGCCGACCCGCGCGAAGGCTTTCACAACGACTGGAACACGCTGATCTACAACCTGGGCCGCACCGAGGTGCGCAACTTCCTCGTCGGCAACGCCCTGTACTGGCTGGAGCGCTTCGGCGTCGATGGCCTGCGGGTCGATGCGGTCGCCTCGATGCTCTACCGCGACTACAGCCGCCAGCCCGGCGAATGGATTCCGAACCAGCATGGCGGGCGGGAGAACCTGGAAACCAT
>JAQGNK010000435.1 GCA_028291905.1 Polaromonas sp. | reverse complement strand
AGCGAGTTCGGCGTCTATGGCACCGACACCGGCCGCATGTGCGTGGCCGCGCTGAACAGCAAGAACATCGACTATGTGTGCGCCTCGATTGCCAAGGTGATCTGACGCCGCGCGAGCGCCGGTCAAGGCGCTTGAGAAAAAAGCCGGTCAGCGCCTTGCTGACCGGCTTTTTTTCGTGCCAGCTGTCAGTTTTCAAGCCAAACAGGGCTGTAGCGCAGATATTACCTGCGCAAGCAGCTATGGAATCAATAGCAAAACCGACACAACCACTTCAGGCTTCAGCGCTGGCGGGCAAGCCGGGTGACCAGCGTCAGCGCCACCAGGCTGATGATGGCAAAGCAGACGAAGGACCAGTTGGCTATCGAGCCGCCCAGGAAGGTCCAGTCCACCTTGGTGCAGTCGCCGCCGCCCTTGAAGATCATTGGAATGGCGCGCTGCAGCGGAAAGGTTTCGATCATTCCGTAGAAGTCGCGGCCGCAGGAAGTCACCTCCGGCGGATACCACTGCAGAAAGCTCTGCCGCGCTGCGACGAAGGCGCCAAAGCCGGCGACCAACAGCATCAGGCCGGCGCCGACAATCAATACCGGTTTTCTGGAAGCCAGCGCGGTCACGCCCGCCACGATGGCCACCAGCACCAGGGCATAACGCTGCACAATGCACATTGGGCAAGGCTCCAGCCCCACCACATGCTGCAGATAAAGACCAAAAGCCAGCAGTGCTACGCACACGCCGGCCGTCAGTGCCAGCAAGCGGCGCGGCATGGTGTCGAAATACGTCAAAAGCATTAAATTCCCTCTAGGTTGGTCGATTTTTGAATTGTCCGATGGTTCGTTGAAACAGCCCGGGATTAGTTCCCGCAGGCGTTCAAGCCCGCTGAATATTCCGGCTGCTGGCACGGATCGGCAACAGCCCTGTCTACACATGCAGAACGCGCCTCGCGATAGGTTTGAATGCGCGAATTTTCATGCGCATCGCTTCATGCCTCTGAGCATTTTTCGACGCAGCCACAGGAGACATCATGAACCTCACCGCAAAAATTGCGCCCTGCCTTTGGTTTGACGGGCAGGCTGAAGCAGCCGCCCATTTCTACGTCGGCATTTTCAAGAATGCGCGCATCACCAGATTTCCCGCTACAGCCGCGAAGGATTCGAGATTCACCGCCACCCGGCCGGCTCGGTGATGACCGTGGCGTTTGAACTCGACGGGCAGCCGTTCACCGCGCTCAACGGCGGGCCGGAGTTCACCTTCAGTGAGGCGATTTCGTTCCAGGTGTTTTGCGACACCCAGGAAGAAATCGACGGCTACTGGAACCAGCTGTCGGCCGGCGGCGACGAAAAAGCCCAGATGTGCGGCTGGCTCAAGGACAGGTTTGGCGTGTCATGGCAGATCGTGCCGTCCATGCTGCCCGACATGGTCAGCGACCCCGACTTGCCCAACGGCCAGCGCGCCATGAAGGCCATGATGCAGATGAAAAAGCTCGACATCGTCGAGCTGGAGCGGGCCTACGCCGGCTAGCGCCAATTCACCCTGGATTGCAAGCACGGCATTCAATTCGCCCAGTAGCTCCATGCTACTGAATTCATAGCTTCATGCGCAGACTGTACCTGCGCATGAAGCCTGTTTTGTGCTTGAAAATGGGCTGCCGGCTAAAACGAATGCACCCTGGCGGCTTTGCTCAAATCCCCTCGCCGGCATCGACGAACACGCGTGCCTTGCGGGGTGTGAGCACCAGCTTTTCGCCATCCTTCAGGCCCATGTCCCTGAACTGGTGCGACGGCATTTGCACTTCAATCAGGGATTCGGCCGACGGCTTGGGCGAATCGACCGGGATCAGCTCCAGCCTGGCAATCGGGCCGATGACAATCGCGCGGTCCAGTGTGGCCACGATGCCATCGGCGCCGGGCGCATAGCGCTCCACTTCGAAATCGTGCGGACGCACATAGGCAAAGGCCTTGGCGTTTTGCGCGCCGCTGTGCTCTGGCGAATCCAGCTTCATGCCTTCCAGATGCACCTCGCCTTCATGGGCGCGGCCGTGGAACAAATTCACGTCGCCCAGGAAGCCATAGACGAACGGGCTGGCCGGGTGGTCCCAGACCTGCTGCGGCGAGCCGATCTGCTCGACCTTGCCCTGATTCATCAGCACCACGCGGTCGGCCACCTCCAGCGCCTCCTCCTGGTCGTGCGTCACGAAAATGCTGGTGACATGCAGGTCGTCATGCAGGCGGCGCAGCCAGCGGCGCAGCTCCTTGCGCACCTTGGCATCGAGCGCACCGAAAGGCTCGTCGAGCAGCAGGACCTTGGGCTCGACCGCCAGCGCCCGCGCCAGGGCGATGCGCTGGCGCTGGCCGCCGGAGAGCTGCGACGGAAAGCGGTCAGCCAGCCAGTCGAGCTGGACCAGGCTGAGCAGCGAATGGACTTTTTCCTTGATCTTGGCGTCGCTGGGCCGCTGGCTGCGCGGCTTGACGCGCAGGCCGAAGGCGACGTTGTCGAACACCGTCATGTGGCGAAACAGCGCGTAATGCTGGAACACGAAGCCGACCTGCCGCTCGCGCACATGCACGTCGGTCGTGTCCTCGCCGCTGAACAGGATGCTGCCCTGGTCCGGCGTTTCTAGTCCGGCAATGATGCGCAGCAGCGTGGTCTTGCCGCAGCCCGAGGGGCCGAGCAAGGCGACCAGCTCGCCGGCCTCGATGTCCAGGCTCACATCGCCCAAGGCCTGGAAGTTGCCGAACTGCTTGCTGACGTTGCGAATTTCGATACCCATGATATTTATTTTCCAGCTTGTTTTTTAGCGAAGGGCAGCCAGCGCCTGCGGCCGCTCGGGCGGCAAATTCGCCGCCGCCTTCATTTCAGCCTCATGGCGCCATTCAGCCACCGACTTGATGGCCAGCGTGACCAGCGCCAGGATGGCCAGCAGCGACGCCACCGCGAAGGCGGCCACCGACTGGTATTCGTTGTAGAGGATTTCCACATGCAGCGGCAAGGTGTTGGTCTGGCCGCGAATATGGCCCGACACCACCGACACCGCACCGAATTCGCCCATGGCCCGCGCATTGCACAGGATGACACCGTAGATCAGCCCCCACTTGATGTTGGGCAGCGTGACATGCCAGAAGGTCTGCCAGCCAGTCGCGCCCAGCACAATGGCGGCCTGCTCCTCGTCGCTGCCCT
>JAQGNK010000341.1 GCA_028291905.1 Polaromonas sp. | reverse complement strand
GCACCCTGGCAAAGTTCTGCGGGCTCAAGACCTGGCGCAGCGCGCTCATCTTGCCGTCCGGCCCAATGGTGATCATGTAGTTGGCGCTGCCCTGCGGCTGGCGGTTGTATTCGAGCGTGCGGGCGCCGGGCTCGGCGGCGGCGCCCGGCTGGGGCAGCGACGCCATGTCGCGGGCGTCCCAGATTTTCTCGGGCTCGCCAAAGCGTGCCCGCACGTCGGCTTCGGTGGCAACACCTTCCTCCAGCTCATCGATGCGCTGCTGGTCGCAACCGGCCAGCCCCAGGATCATTGACAGCAAGCCCATGGCCAGCACCTTTCTTTTTGAAACGATCGGCAAGCGCCCGGATAAAAAGCCCGACGGCGCCGGCCCGGACAAACGAAATGATGAACCAATTGCAGACCCCCGGTAAAATCACGCCCCTATACGGTTGAGGCCACTTCGCACCATGTCCATCTTCCAGCGCACCCACTACCAGTCCGAGTTTTCCCAGTTCCTGGACGACCTCAAGGCCAAGAAACCCGAGATCGAACCCGGCCAGCGCGCCGGCCGCGCCATCTGGTGGGACAAGCAGCTCAACCGCGCTGACCAGGCCGACTACGGCGAGGCCAGAGTACCGCAGCAGGGCTACGTCTATGGGACGAGCAGCCATCCCAACGGCAAATAAGCATCAAAACGGCCTGCAGCGCTTGCAGCGCCTGCGCTTGCAGCTTCTTTTTTAATAGCAGCCTTCAAACCAGTCCCGACCGCGTTTTTTCGCTGCCTTGATGCCCCCCTCTTCTCTTTCCTTGCCGGAGCCGCCGGAATTGCCCGGCAGCGATGCGCCGGCGCCGGTTGTCGCCGCCGGCCCGGCCCTGATCGACCCGGTGGCTTTGGCACGGCTCTATGGCGAGCCGATGTTCGCCATGCCCAAGGACCTGTACATCCCGCCCGATGCGCTCAAGGTGTTCCTGGAAGCCTTTGAAGGCCCGCTCGACCTGCTGCTCTACCTGATCCGCCGGCAGAACTTCAATGTGCTGGACATCCCGATGGCGGTCGTCACGCGGCAGTACCTGGCCTATGTCGATGAAATCCGCGCCACCAACCTGGAGCTGGCCGCCGAATACCTCCTGATGGCCGCGATGCTGATCGAGATCAAGTCGCGCATGCTGCTGCCGCCCAAGAAGACCGCCGCCGACCAGGAAGTCGAGGACCCGCGCGCCGAGCTGGTGCGCCGGCTGCTGGAATACGAAAAGATCAAGCTGGCGGCCCAGAAGCTCAATGCCATGCCGCAGCGCGGCCGCGACTTTCTGGTGGCGCAGGTGCATGTGGAGCAGTCCAGCCAGCCGCGCCTGCCCGATGTCACCGTGGCCGACCTGCAGCAGGCCTGGGCCGACATCGTGCGCCGCGCCAAGCTGGTGCAGCACCATGTCATCAGCCGCGAGGAACTCTCGGTGCGCGAGCACATGAGCATCGTGCTGCGCAAGCTGCAGGGCCGCAAGTTCCTGGAGTTCGGCGACCTGTTCGACGTGACGCGCGGCATGCCGGTGCTGGTCGTCACCTTCGTCGCCCTGCTCGAACTCGCCAAGGAATGCCTGCTGGAGATCACCCAGGCCGAATCCTTCGCCCCGATCTACGTGCGCCTGGCCTACACCCCCACCTGAGCCGGTGGCGGCCTGGCGCTTTCAACCCTGAAACCGACTGCCTTGACATGACCCTGCCGCCTCCCGCCCTTTCCCATGATTTCGATGTCCTCATCATCGGCAGCGGCCTGGCCGGCCTGAGCGCCGCGCTGCTGCTGGCGCCCGGCCGGCGCGTAGCGGTGCTGACCAAGCGCGAGCTGACCGACGGCTCCAGCGGCTGGGCGCAGGGCGGCATGGCGGCCGTGCTGGCAGAAGGCGACACGCTGGCGCAGCACATCGACGACACCCTGGTGGCCGGGGCCGGCCTGTGCGACGAGGACGCGGTGCGCGCCGTGGTCGAGGGCGCGCCGGGCGCGATTGCCTGGCTGCGCCAGCTCGGCGTGCCGTTTTCCGAGGATGGCGGGCACCCCGGCGAGCTGCACCTGACGCGCGAAGGCGGCCACAGCCAGCGGCGCATCGTGCATGCCACCGACGCCACCGGCGCGGCGGTGCAAAAGACCCTGATCGCGCAGGTGCGCGGCACACCCGGCATCACGATTTTCGAGCACCACATGCTGGTCGATCTGATCACCGACCAGCGGCTGCGCCGGCCCGGCACGCGCTGCCACGGCGCCTACGCGCTGGACGTGGCCACCGACAGCGTGGCCACCTTCAGCGCCCGCCACACGATCCTGGCGACCGGCGGCGCCGGCAAGGTGTACCTGTACTCGACCAACCCCGACACCGCCACCGGCGACGGCATCGCGGCGGCCTGGCGGGCCGGCTGCCGGGTCGGCAACATGGAATTCATCCAGTTCCATCCCACCTGCCTGTACCACCCGCATGCCAAGTCCTTCCTGATCTCCGAGGCGGTGCGCGGTGAAGGCGGCCAGCTGCTGCTGCCGCCCGAAGCCGGCGGTGGCCGCTTCATGCCGGCGCACGACGCGCGGGCCGAGCTGGCGCCGCGCGACGTGGTGGCGCGGGCGATTGACTTCGAG
>JAQGNK010000339.1 GCA_028291905.1 Polaromonas sp. | reverse complement strand
GCGTCATGGGCCGGCCACAGCGGCAGGTCCAGGTCGCGCATCAGGCTGTCAAAGCGCAGGTCAATCGCGGTGCTGCCGCGCGCATGGTGCGGCAGTTGCCGGAACTTGTGGTCGTAGTAAAGCGCCGAGACTTCGATTTTCGGCTGCGGCAGTCCCATGCCGAGCATCGGGAACAGCACCCGGTTGATCATCGCCACGTCGAATTCCAGGTAGTAGCCGACCAGCGGCCGGCTGCCGATGAAGCGCATCAGCCGCACCATGGCCTCGTCGGCACCCAGGCCCTGCGCCACGTCCTGCTCGCGCAGCCGGTGCACCCGGACGCTGTCGGCCGACAGGCGCCGCTTTTCAGGCCGCACCAGCAGTTCCAGGCGCTCGCTGGCCAGGATGCGGTTGCCCCGGATGCGCACCGCGCCGATGGCGATGATGTCGTCGGTTTTGAGGTTCAGGCCGGTGGTTTCGCAGTCCAGCGCCACCCATTCATCCTCGGGCGGCGCGTCCCACATGAAGCGAAAGCGCGGGTCGCCCAGGTGGTAGAGCAGCCATTCGCGCTTGAGCGAGGCGAGCCAGCGGGCGGGCGACCGGCTGGCCGCCTTCACAGCGCGTCCAGGTGAAAGCGCTGACCGAGCCAGGCCTTGAACTGCTTGACGATGCCCAGCGTGTCCTTGAGCAGGTCGCGGTCCAGGCTACTGAGCTTGTCGAGCTGGATTTCATCGTTCGCGGCGTGGCCGGTCTCCAGCTGCCGCAGGCCGATCTTGAGCCTGAGCCCCATGAAGAAATGCAGGCTGTCGATCAGGTCGCTGGCCAGCTTTTCAGGCAGCCAGCCGCCCGCCGCCAGTGCCTTCGCCCGCTCTGCCGTCGAGGTGGCGCCGATGCGGTGCGCCAGCGCCAGGCTGCGCAGGCCATGCACCAGCGGGAAAATGCCGGCTTTCTTGATGTCCAGCGCCTGCCGGCCGTGGTCGCCCAGGAAGGGCAGCCGGCTCCACCAGCCGCCGTGATCGCCATGATGGCCCTGGTCGCCGATGGCATGGGCGGCCAAGGCAAAGCGGGCCAGCACGGCGTCGTTGTCGGCGGCCATCTCGTCAACCGCCGCCCGCACCTGCGCCAGCAGACTGCGGTCGCCGCAGACCGCCCGGGCATCGAGAAAAATCGCCAGCGCCATCAGGCTGTCGCCGCTGGCGGTCATCCACCACAGGCGCGCGGTCTGGCTGAAATCTGCCGCGCTCTGGCACCACTGCGGGTTGCTGAGCATGATGTTGCCGGGGCACGGCGGGTAGCCGAAATCGGCCAGCGCGGCTGAAAACCGCCGGCACGCATCCGCCACATCGACCGACGGCCGGTAGCCGCCCCGCAGCACCAGGCCGTTGTCCTGATCGGTCTTGAGCAGCTGCTCGCCCCGGCCTTCGCTGCCCATCACGAACAGGCAGCTATTGTCCACCAGCTCGGGCGGCGCCACCAGCTGCCAGGCCCGCTCGAACAGCTTGGCATTGAGCTCCTGCACCAGCCGGGCAATCATGTCGATGTGGGTGCCGCCGCGCTCAAGCAGGGCGATCAGCCGGGTGATCTGCGCGGCCGCCAGCTTCAGGCCGGGCACATCGCGGGCATCCTGAATCTGAATGTTGATGAGGTAGGAATGATTCGACAAAAAGCTGAACAGGTCCAGCGCCTCCAGCACGCCGGTGATCTGCTCGCCCTCGGCCACCACCACCCGGTGCACCTTGTGCCGGATCATGAGCGCCAGCGCATCGCCGAGCTGGTCGCCGGGCCGCACCTTGATGAGCGAGAAGTTGGCGACTTGCCGGACGGCCAGCCGGTCCAGCGGCGTGCCGTGCAGGATGGCCCGCTGCAGGCCGCTGACGGTGAAAATGCCCAGCGCCGGCGGCACGGCCTGGGGGTCGCGCACCAGCACGGTCGCGGTGCGCAGCGCCTGGAACTGCCGGGTCACCTCCAGCACCGAGGTGTCGGCATCGACAAAATACGGCGTTCGCACAAAAGCCTCATCGACCCGCGCCATCGTCAGCGACTGCAGCTCGTGCCGGCTTTGCCGCTCGGACAGGGCGCCGAGCTTGTTCGACAGGTCGGAAAACAGCAGCGCGCCGAAGGTGGCATTGCCGGCGATCAGGTCGCTGACCGCCTGCTTTGCCAGCTGGTAGGCCACGATTTCCTCGGCCGCCACGAACAGGCTGCTCACCTTGCCGGCCATCAGCCCCCGGCCGTCGAAGCAGTCGTCGGGGCCGTAGGTGGCGACGATTTCACTGCCGTCGAGCTGCTGCGCGAAGCCCTTGATGATGACCAGCAGATGGCTGGGCTGCGCGCCCGGCGCCAGGATGGTGGCGCCCTGGTGGAAATAGGCGATATCGACGCTGTCCCGCACCAGCCGCTGCTCATCGGGCGTCAGGCAGTCAAACGGGGAAGCCGAGAAATTGAATGCGCTGGGCATGGTGGACCTGCTGCTGGAGCCTTGTTCAGCCGATTTTCCCGCGCCTGGCAGCCTGTTTTGCTGACAGGCCTGATTCCGTTTTCATTTCAATACGAAATTAGAGCGCAAACGCCACCCATTCGTTTTTTGCTACTTTTTTAATAGCTGCTTGCGTAAGCATTGCTTGCGCTGGAGCCACTTTTCATGCCCATCGTGCAAGCTAGCGCGGAACCGCCCCAAGCGTGAAGCCGGATAACAGGCGCGAGCACGGCCAAGGCGAAGCAAGGACATACCGGATCGAAATGGAAGTGCAATGGCGTTGCAGCCGCTACTGGCGCCGGATGCCGACTTTCACATCCGCGGCCGCCTGCCAGCCGGGGCCGTCGAACCAGCTGTCGCCCTGCAGGCAGGCCCGCAGCATCGGCAGCGAATCGAGCCCCCAGAACAGCTTGCCGTCGACGACGAAAGCCGGCACGCCGAACACGCCCAGCGCTATCGCCTCCTCGGTGTTGCGCTTGAGCTGGGCCTTGACCTCCTCGCCGTCCGGATCGCGGCGCGGCGCCAGGCCGGCGGCCAGCGCCTGCAGCCGGGCCGGCTCAACCGCCTCGGCCCCGCCCTGCCAGGCATGGCGAAAAATGGTTTCGCAGACATAGCGGTTCGGGCTGTCCGGCTCGCGCTCGGGGCTGCAGGCCAGCGCCAGCCGCAGCAGCGGCAAGGGGTTGAACGGGTGGCTGGCCGGCATCTGCAGGTCAATGCCCCGGCTGTGCGCCAGCCACGCCACCTGCCGGTAGGTCCAGTCGCGCTTGGGCGCGATTTCCGCCGGCCCGAGCTGGCCGTGGTGCTTGAGCATGGCGGCGAACAGCACCGGCTTGTAGCAAAGGCTGTAGCTCAGGCCCCTCAGCGCCTCGGGCAGCAGCTCGAAGGCCAGGTAGGCGTAGGGCGAGATGAAGTCGAGGTAGCAGGTGATATGCTGCAGCTTCGCGGCCGGCGGCAGCGGTGGCAAGGGATTGGCGGCAGCGCTCATGCCTGCAGGGCGGCCATGCGCTGCTTGACCGTGTTCCAGGTGGCGCGCTTGCTGCCTTCACTGGCGCGGCTCCAGCCGGCAATCTCGTCCCGGCTGCGAAAGCAGCCTTCGCACAGGTGGGAAGCGGCGCTCATGCGGCAGATCGAAATACACGGCGAGGCGACATCATCCCCGGCATCGTCCGGCGCTGGCGCGCGCAGCCTGACCAGGGCGATGGCGCGCTGCAGCTCGCGCTTTTTCTCGTCGTCATCCACCGCCAGGTCGGCCACCGGCGCGCCGGTCAAGGCCTGCAGCTGCCGGGGCGTCAACTGGAACACCGCATTCGGATGGCCGGCCGCCGCCCAGATCTCACCGAAGCGGAACAGCGACTCGTCAATCAGCGTGACGGACGGCGCGGCATGGGCCAGCGGCGACACGCCGCCAATCGAAAAGCCGGTGCGCGCCTTGACGAATTCCGCATCGGCCCGCCCCAGGCGGCGCCCATCGGGGCAGACCAGCGCCTCGACCTTCTTTTCATCGACCCGCCGGTCGCCGGAGGTCACCACCAGCACCGCCGCGTCATCGGACTTGCGGCGAAAGATGATGCTCTTGGCGATCTGGCCGACGGCCACACCCAGCGCATCGGCCGCCTGCTGCGCGGTGCGGGCGGCGTCGTCGAGCATGACGGGCGCATGGGGATGGTCATGGGCTTGCAAAAACTTGGCGACCCGCTGCACACCGTCCGGTAGCACCTTCAATTCAGCCCCGCACATCAATTCATCCTCTTGTTCAGCAAGGCGGTCGCGGCCCGCGAGTTGGGCTTGCGGCCCAGGAAATCGCTGATGAACACGCCGGCGTCGATCAGCTTGTCCAGGTCGATGCCGGTATTGACGCCCATGCCGTGCAGCATGAACACCACGTCCTCGGTCGCCACGTTGCCGGTCGCGCCCTTGGCATAGGGGCAGCCGCCCAGGCCGGCCGACGAGGTGTCGAACTGCCACACGCCCATCTGCAGCGAGGCCAGCGTGTTGGCCAGCGCCAGGCCGTAGGTGTCGTGGAAGTGGCCCGACACATCGTTCAGGTGGTAGTGCTTGAGGGCCGCGTCCAGGGCGCGCTGCACCTTGAGCGGTGTGCCCACGCCGATGGTGTCGGCCACGCCGACATGCTGCACGCCGATGTCCTTCATCAACCGCGCCACCAGTTCGACCCGCTCCGGCGCAATTTCGCCCTCGTAAGGGCAGCCGACGGAGCAGGAAATGGCGCCGCGCACGTAGATGTTGTTGGCCCGGGCGGCGGCCACCACCGGCTGGAAGCGCTCGATGCTTTCGGCAATCGAGCAGTTGATGTTGCGCTGATTGAAGGCTTCGCTGGCCGCGCCGAAGACCACGATCTCATCGGGCCAGAGTCCGGGCGCCGGCGCCATGGCCGCTTCCAGCCCCTTCATGTTGGGCGTGAGCACCGAATAGCGCACGCCTGCCTTGCGCTCTATGCCGGCCATGACCTCGGCGTTGTCAGCCATCTGCGGCACCCATTTGGGCGAGACAAAGCTGGTGACCTCGATTTCCTTCAGGCCGGCCGCCTGCAGCCGATGCACCAGTTCGATCTTGACGCTGGCGGGAACGGGCGATTTTTCATTTTGCAGGCCGTCGCGCGGGCCGACATCGACGAGTTTGACTCTGGAAGGCAATTTCATGTTTGGTCTTTCTTCCTCAGTATCCGCGTTCCCGGTCAACCACACCGGCGACCGGCTCTCCCCGTTCCAGCGCGTGAATCTTTCGTGCGATCTGGGCGACACTTTCTTCACGCTGCGTGCGGGCCGAGGTATGCGGCGTGACAGTGATCTTGGGATGGCGCCAGAACGGGTGCGCGGCCGGCAGTGGCTCGGTGCGAAAGACGTCGAGCGCAGCGCCGGCCAAGTGCCCACTGTCCAGCAGCGCGATCAGGTCTTCGTCGACCAGATGCCCGCCACGCGCCACGTTGATGACGTAGCCGCCCGGCTGCAGCCGCGACAAGCTCTCGCGGTTCATGATGCCCTCGGTGTCGGGGGTGAGTGGCAGCAGGCAGACCAGCACCCGGCTGGCCGCAAGAAACTCCGTGAAGCCGGCCTGGCCCGAGTGGCAACGCACGCCGGGAATCTGCTTGGGTGTGCGGCTCCAGCCCTGCACCGGAAACTCGAAATGCGCCACCGCCTGCGCCACGCGCTGGCCCAGCACCCCCAGGCCCATGATGCCCACCGGGTAGTCCTGCCGCAGCCGCGGTTTGCGAAACGACCACTTGCCCTGCTGGCGGTCCTGCTCGTAGCCGTCGAGTTCACGGACGTGGCGCACCAGCGCATGGCACACGAACTCGGCCATCTGCACGGCCATGCCACCGTCGTCGATGCGCACCAGCCTGGTCTCGGCGGGTAGCCGCAGCTTCATCAAGGCGTCGACACCGGCGCCGATGTTGAAGATGCCCTTGAGCCCGGGCTGCTCATCCAGAAACTGCTGCGGCGGAGACCACACCACGGCGTAGTCGGCCTGCGGCGTGCCCGGCTGCCACAACTCGATGGTGTCGCCTGGCAAGGCCGCGCCCAAAGCCTCGAGCCAGGGACCCGGTTTGGTGTCGGAAGCGCAGAAGACAATTCTCATGGTGAGATTTTGCTTGAGCGGGCCACAACTCACACGGTCAGCTTCAGCAGCTCCGCCCCTTCCGCCACCTGGTCGCCGGGCGCGTACAGCAGCTC
>JAQGNK010000328.1 GCA_028291905.1 Polaromonas sp. | reverse complement strand
GTGGCGGCCGGCTCCCTGAGCGCCGCCGCCCGCCAGCTGGGCATGACGCCTTCGGCCGTGAGCCAGCACCTGCGCCAGCTGGAGCAGGCGCTGGGCCTGGCGCTGCTGCACCGCTCGACCCGGCGCCTGAGCCTGACCGAGGCCGGCGAGCGCTACCACGCCGGCTGCGCGGCCATGGTGGCGGCGGCGCGCTCGGCCGACCAGGCGCTGGCCCGGCTGCGCGACGAGCCCGAGGGCGAACTGCGCCTGGCCGCGCCCATCGGCTTCGGCAGCCTGCTGGCCGCAGCCCTGGCGCCGCTGCGCCGCCATCCCAGGCTGACGCTGCAGCTGCTGCTGGACGATGCGGTCATCGACCTGATCGGCCTGCGGGTGGACATTGCGCTGCGCGTCGGGCCTCTGGCCGATTCCAGCCTGGTGGCGCGCAAGCTGGGCAGCATGAGCCGCCAGCTGTGCGCGGCGCCGGCCTACCTGGACGAGCGCGGCTGGCCGGCGCAGCCGCAGGACTTGCTGCGCCACGACTGGCTGGGCAGCACATCAAGAAGCGCAGGCATCGACCTGCTGGAGTTGCATGGCCCGGCCGGCGAACACGAAACCCTGCGGCTCGAAGGCCGGGTGCAGGCGTCCCAGGTGTCGGTGCTGCATGCGCTGTGCGTGGCCGGCTGGGGCATCAGCGTCGGCGTCAGCGAGCAGGACCGCCAGGCGCTGGCCGATGGCCGCCTGCTGCCGGTGCTGCCCGGCTGGCGCCTGGGCGACTTGCCGGTGTATGCGGTCACGCCCCGGCGCGGCGAGCAGCCGGCCAAGGTGCGGCATGCGCTGGACCTGCTGGCGGGTTACTTCGGCGGTGAAACGGCCGCTGGCGTCGCGCCAGCGGCCCGCGTTTCGGGCGGGTAAGATGCTATTAAATAAATAGCTGCTTGCGCAGGTAGAAAAAGCGCTGCAGGCCTGTTTGATGCTGAAAGTCAGCCGGCTGATCCAGGCCGTTCCACGCCAGCGCTGTCAGCGCCGCTGCAGCAGCCCGCCCAGCATCACGCACGCCAGCGCCGCCACGATCAGCGCAATGCCGGCCCATTGCCAGGGCATGATGGTCTCGCCCAGCACTACCATGCCGGCGGTCAGACCGACGACCGGCACGCCCAGGCTGAAGGGCGCGACCCGGTTGGCAGGGTGGCGCTTGAGCAGGCCGGTCCACAGGCTGTAGCCCAGCACGCTGGCGACCCAGCTCAGGTAGGCCAGCGACAGCCAGGTGGTCCAGCCGGCGCCCAGCCACTGCCAGCGCAGCGCAGGGGCATCGAATACCCACGACAGCGCCATGAAGGGCAGCACCGCGACCGAGCCGCTCCAGACCACGAAAGCGACCGGCGAATAATCGCTCGCCACCTTCTGCACCTGCCGCGCCACGATGTTGGACAGCGCCCACATGGCGGCGGCGCACAGGGTGATCAGCAGGCCGGCGACGGTGGTGGCGCCGCCGCTGGCCGCGCCGGGGCTGGCATAGTTCCAGGCAAAGCAGCCCAGCCCCAGCGCCGCCAGCGCCATGCCCGCCTGCAGCGGCCCGCTGGCGCGCTCCTTGAGCAGCGCAAAGCCGAACAGCGCGGTGAAGAACACTTGGGTTTGCAGCAGCACCGAGGCCAGCGCCGCCGTCATGCCGACGTGCAGGGCGATGAACAGCAGGCCGAACTGCCCCACGCCCTGGAACAGGCCGTACAGCACCACCCATTTCCACGGCACCTTTGGTGGCCTGATGAACAGCGCCAGCGGCAGCGCCACCAGGGCGAAGCGGGCCGCGCCAAGTTGAAACGGCGTGAAGTCGCGCAAAGCGAATTTCATCGCGACAAAATTCACGCCCCAGACCACCACGACCACCAGGGCAGCCGCCAGGTCGCGGCCGCTCAGGGCGGTGGGCTTCATCGGCGCGGCTTCATGCCACCGCCCTGGGGCGGGCGCCGTCCAGGTGGGCCTTGACGCGCTGGGCCAGCGCCATGTCGCCCGGCGTCTCGGGCAGCCAGCTGTCCACCGGAATGGTCTTGCCCTCGGCATCGACCGCCACGAACACCACCAGGCATTCGGTGATGACCTGCATCTGGCCGGTCTTCATGTCGCCGCTGCGCACCTCGACCGAGATGTTCATGCTGGTGCGGCCGGTGTAGGCCAGGCGCGCCTCGACTTCCACCAGGTCGCCGATCAGGATCGGCCGCTGGAAGCGGATGCTGCCCACTGAAACGGTGACGCAGTAGCGCTTGGCCCAGCGGGTGGCGCAGGCGTAGCCGGCCTCGTCGATCCATTTCATGACGGTGCCGCCGTGGACCTTGCCGCCGAAGTTGACGGTGTTGGGTTCGGCCAGAAAACGCAGGGTGATGGAGGACATGGAAGGTTCCAGATTCGGGGGTTGAGGGATATTGAGTTCAGGGCTGGCGCCAGACCTGGCCCGCGACGCGCAGCATATTGTTGCCCATCACCAGCGCGATGTCGCTCGCGGCCATGCCGGTGTGCGCCAGCGCGCCGGGCAGCTGGCGCCAGGTGTCCACCGGGGCATAGCTGATGTTCCCCAGCGCGCCCTGGTAGTCGGCCCTGGGCCACCAGTAGGCCGGGTCATGGTCGCCCGGCGGGCGGTCGTCGAGTCCGTCCTGGTGAAAGCCGATGTCCAGCCCGATGCCCACATGCCGCACGCCCACCAGGTCGGCGACATAGGCCGCATGCCGCGCCACATCGGCGGCCAGCGGCGTGGCGCTGCCCAGGAAGGCCGACACGCCCGAGATGCAGACCACGCCGCCGGTGGCCGCGCAGGCCCTGATCTGCTCGTCGGTGATGTTGCGGCCGTGCGGGCTAAGGGCCAGCGGGTTGGCATGGCTGAAGACAACCGGCTGGCTGGACGCGGCCATGATCTCCAGGCTGCAGCGCCGGCCGGTGTGCGAGCAGTCCATCAGCACGCCGGCGCCATTGACCGCCTCGACCATGCGCCGGCCCAGTGGTGTGAGGCCGCGCGCCACGTCATGGCAACCGTCGGCGACCGGGTTGTTGCGGTTGTAGGCAAAGTGGATCTGGCGCACGCCCAAATCGCGGTAGAGCGCCACCATCTCGGGCTGGCCCAAGAGCGGCAGCGCGCCTTCGAGGTCGAAGCCGACCGCCAGCACGCCGTCGGCCGCCGCCTGCTCGATCTGCGCCGTGCTGGACACCAGCCGGAAGCGTTCGGGATGCGCCGCAATGCGGGCGCGAAAAGCCGCCAGCACCGGCAGAATCTGCGACACCGGGTTCATGTCCATGCCGACATTGACCGACACGTAATTGACGCCAGCCGCCCGCAGCTGGTCGAGCGGCGAGAAATTGGCTTCGGTATGCAGCGGCAGGCAGGCGTGGGCTTCCCAGTGGATCATGGCGGCGGCTTGGTTAAACGGATGAGTGGAGAGGTGATGATGAAGCGGTTGATTCGATTTTCATTTCAATCGGCGCTGACGTGGAGAATCAGTCAATTTTCAAGCAAATAATGGCTGCAGCCCACGCACTACCTGCGCAAGACGCTATCAAATAAATAGCTATTGCCCTGCGAGTGGCTGACCGGGCCGGCAGCTCAGGCGGCCTTTGCCACGGCCTCCCGGCGCTGAAAGCCCGACGACGCCTGCATCAGGCTCAATGTGTACGGATTGGCGACGCGGTGGGCGGCCAGGTCGCTGGACGCCAGCAGCTCGACCGTCTGGCCGCGCTGCATCACCATCAGCCGCTCGCACAGGTGGGTGACCACCGCCAGGTCGTGGCTGACCATGATGAAGGTCAGGTGGCGCTGGCGGCGCAGGTCTTCGAGCAGGTTCAGCACCTCGGCCTGCACCGACGCATCGAGCGCCGACGTCGGCTCGTCGAGCAGCAAAATCTGCGGCTCCAGGATCAGGGCCCGCGCAATCGCGATGCGCTGGCGCTGCCCGCCCGAGAGCTGGTGCGGGTAGCGAAACCTGAAGCCCGTGCCCAGGCCGACTTCATCAAGCGCCCGCTCGATGCGGTTTTCCGCATCACCGATGCCGTGGATCGCCAGCGGCTCGGCCAGCAGGCGGTCCACCGTTTGGCGCGGGTGCAGCGAGCCGTAGGGGTCCTGGAACACCATCTGCACCTGCCGCCGGAAGGCCTTGCTGCCCGGCTCGGCCTGCGCGCCGGGCGCGCTGCCGCCACCGACCAGCGCCAGCGTGCCCGATTCCCGTGGCGCCAGGCCGCAGATGGCGCGCAGCACCGTCGATTTGCCCGAGCCGGATTCGCCGACGATGCCAAAGCTCTCGCCCGGCGCGACCCGAAACGAGGTGTCGGCCACCGCCACGAAGCCGTCGAAGCTAACGCGCAGCCGGCTGATGTCCAGCCCCAGGGCGGCGTGGCTGCTGCCGTTCATAAAGCCCACTCCGGCCGGCGGTCCAGCGTGGCCAGCGGATGGGCCGACTGGCCCAGCTTCGGCAAACACGCCATCAGGCCCCGGGTGTAGGGGTGTTTGGCCTGCGCCAGGCCGCCGGCGGGCAGTTCCTCGACCACCCGGCCGGCGTACATCACCAGGATGCGGTCGCAGAACGTGGACACCAGCCGCAAATCGTGCGACACCAGGATCAGCCCCATGCCGCGCTCGGCCACCAGCGCATCGAGGATCGACAGCACCTGCAGCTGCACCGTCACATCGAGCGCCGAGGTCGGCTCGTCGGCGATCAGGATGTCGGGCTCGGCGATCAGCATCATGGCGATCATGGCGCGCTGGCCCATGCCGCCCGAGACCTCGTGCGGATAGAGCTTGAACACCCGCTCCGGGTTGTCGATCCGCACCGATTCGAGCGCCGCCAGCGCCCGTTTTTTGGCCTCACCAGACGACACGCGGGTGTGGGCGCCCAGCGTTTCCACGATCTGCGCGCCTATCGTCATCACCGGGTTGAGCGAGAACTTCGGGTCCTGCAGCACCATGGCGATGCGCCCGCCGCGCAGGCCCTGCCGCTGCTTCGGCGTGCAGTGGAGCAGATCGACGCCGCCAAATTCAAGCCGTTTGGCGGTGACCCGGCCTTCGGGCGCGGTCAGGCCCAGGATGGCGCGGCCGGTCTGCGACTTGCCCGAGCCTGATTCGCCGACGATGCCCAGCCGCTCGCGGCCCAGGGTGAAGGACACGCCGCGCACGGCTTCAAGCATGCCGCCGTCGCGGTTGGGAAAGGCGACGCGCAGGTCATCGACGACCAGCAGCGGGGCAGAAGTTGCGGGGCTGCTCATTTGTTGCCCTTGGGATCGAGCGCGTCGCGCAGGCCGTCGCCCAGCAGGTTGAAGGCCAGGCTGATGATGAAGATGGCCGCGCCGGGCGCCGCCGCCACCCACCAC
Source organism: Polaromonas sp. (assembly GCA_028291905.1). Lineage (GTDB taxonomy): Bacteria > Pseudomonadota > Gammaproteobacteria > Burkholderiales > Burkholderiaceae_C > Polaromonas. Next base: position 6,744 of record JAQGNK010000328.1, on the reverse strand, counting down.
TGGTCGAGCACATAGAGCCGGCCGTTGGCGATCATCGCGCCCCATTCGGGCATGGGCGGCTGCGCGCCCAGGCCCAGGAAACCCAGGCCGGCGGCTGTCAAAATGATGCCGGCCATGTCCAGCGTGACCCGCACGATCACCGACGACAGGCACAAAGGCATGATGTGGCGCAGCACGATGCGCCACGGCGACGCGCCCAGCAGCTGCACCGCGGCGATGTAGTCGGTTTGCCGGATCGTCAGGGTTTCGGCCCGGGCCATGCGGGCATAGGGCGGCCAGGAGGTGATGGCAATCGCGATCACCGCGTTCTCGATGCCGGGCCCGAGCGCGGCCACCAGCGCCAGCGCCAGGATCAGACGCGGAAACGCCAGGAAGATGTCGGTGACGCGCATCAGGGCCGCGTCGACCAGCCCGCCGGCGTAGCCCGCCACCGTGCCCACTAGCAGCCCGATGGGCGCAGCCAGCACGGCGACCAGCACCACCACGAACAGCGTGATGCGCGAGCCGTGGATCAGCCGAGACAGGATGTCGCGCCCTTGGTCGTCGGTGCCCATCCAATGCGCCCACGACGGCGGCAGCAGCCGGGTGGTGCGCAGGTCGCCAATGTAGGCCGAGTAGGGCGCCAGCAGGTCGGCAAAAATTGCCACCAATACCAGTGCCAGCACGATGAAAAGGCCGACCAGCGCCAGCCGGTTGCGGGCAAAGTTGCGCCAGCCCTGGTAGGCCCGGCCCAGCCCGGCCTGGCGGCGCGACAGTGGCCGATCCGACGTCAGCCACTGATGCAGGCTTTCGGTTTTTGCCATCGTGGAATCGGTCATCGAACGCGCGTCCTCGGGTCGAGCAGCCGGTAGAGCACATCGGACAGCAGGTTCAGGCCGATGAAGACCGAGCCGACCACGATGGTGCCGCCCAGCACCGCGTTCATGTCGGCATTCTGCAGGGAATTGGTGATGTACAAGCCCAGGCCGGGCCAGGCGAAGACGGTTTCAGTCAGCACCGAGCCTTCGAGCAGGCCGGCATACGACAGCGCGATCACGGTGACCAGCGGCACCATCGCATTGCGCAGCGCGTGGCGCCAGATGATGCGGGCTTCGGACAGGCCCTTGGCCCGCGCCGCAATCACGTATTCCTGCGCCAGCTCGTTGAGCATGAAAGAGCGCGTCATGCGGCTGATGTAGGCCAGCGAGAAGTAGCCCAGCAGCGACGCCGGCAGGATCAGATGCGAGAACGCATTGCCGAAGGCCTCCCATTCGCCGGCCATGGCGGTGTCCAGCAGCATCAGCCCGGTAACGGGCGTGAGGCTGTATTCATAGGCCACGTCGATGCGCCCCGGCCCGCTGACCCAGCCCAGCTTGGCATAAAACACCACCAGCGCCATCAGCCCGAGCCAGAAGATCGGCACCGAATAACCGATCAGCCCCATCACCCGCACCCCCTGGTCGACCAGCCCGCCGCGCCGCACCGCCGCCCAGACGCCCAGCGGCACGCCGAAACCCACGCCGATGACAATGCCCAGCGTTGCCAGCTCCAGCGTGGCCGGAAAGGCGCGGCGGATGTCCTGCAGCACCGGGTTGGCGGTCAGCACCGAGGTGCCGAAGTCGCCCTTGAGCACCTTGCCCAGGTAGATGTAGAACTGCTGGTAGAGCGGCTTGTTCAGGCCCAGCTCCTCGCGCACCCGCTCGATGACATGGGCCGGCGCCCGGTCGCCGACGATGGCCAGCACCGGATCGACCGGAATCACCCGGCCGATGAAGAAGGTGACCGCCAGCAGCCCCAGGTAGGTGAGAAGGAGCACCAGCAGGAAGCGGCCCACGGTGTTGGCCACGCCGCCGGCGCGCCGGCCGGCCGAGCGCCGCGCGGTCAGCTGCAGGGCAGCGCCGCCTTCAGGGCTGACGATGCCCAGCGGGTCCTGGCCGGCGGCCAGGGGATCAGGAACTGCCAAAGCCAAGGTTCCGTTTTCTGGTTATTTCTTGGACACGGTGAACATGTAGTTGGTGCTGAACGATGGCCCCAGCTTCAGGTTGCTGACGTTGCTGCGGTACGCGGCCACCTCGGTCTGCTGGTACAGCATGATGAACGGGCTGGTCTTGCGAAACTCGGCCTGCAGCTCTTCGTACATCGCCTTGCGCTTGCCGGCGTCGCGCTCCAGGATGGCGGCGTCCGACTTTTTGGTCAGCTCTGGAATGTCCCAGGCATTGCGCCAGGACAGCGGTTTGCTCTTGGCGTTGTCGGAATTGTCGGGGTTGCGGGTGAAGGTGTCAGCGTTCGAATGCGGGTCCCAGTAGTCGGCGCCCCACTGGCCGATGTACAGGTCGTGGGTGCGGGCGCGGTATTTGGTCAGCGTCTGCTTGCCGTCGCCGGGAACGATCTCGATGTCGATGCCGGCCTGCTTGGCGGTTTGCTGGAAGGCCTCGGTGATGCCCTGCACCGGCTGGATGGTGCGCATGTCGATGGTGACCTTGAAGCCGTTGGGCAGGCCAGCCTTGGCCAGCAGCGCCTTGGCCTTGGCCACGTCGAGCTTGTAGGGCTTTTCAGTGCTGGCGCCCAGCATGCCGGCGGGCAGGAAGTTCTGGTCCACCACGCCGATGTTCTTGATCAGGGTGTCGCCGATGGCCGAGTAATCGACCAGCCACTTCATCGCTTCGCGCACCTCCGGCTTGGCCAGATTGGGGTTTTTCTGGTTCATGCTGATGTAGTAGACCGTGCCCTTGGGCGCCGAGGTGATCTTGATGTCCTTGCTCGACGCCAGCGCGGTCAGGTCGCCGGGGCTCAGGTTGCGGGCTACGTCGATGTCGCCTTTTTCGAGCAGCAGGCGCTGGGTCGCCGCTTCCTTGACGTGGCGGTAGATGACGCGGGCCAGCGGCGCCTTGGGGCCGTAGTGGTTGTCGTTGCGCTCCAGGGCGATGATCTCGTTCGCCCGCCATTCGCGCAGCTTGAGCGGGCCGGAGCCGGCGTAGTTGGTCTTGAGCCAGGCGTAGCCCCAGTCGCCACCCACTTCCTTGGTCAGCAGCAGCTTCTTGTCCACGATGGAGCCGACATCGGCGGTCATGCAGTTCAGCACGAAGGTCGGCGCGTAGGCCTTGTCGGTTTCAATCGTCAGGGTCAAGGGGCCGGTCTGCTTGATCTTGTCCTTGACGTTGTCCTTGGTGAAACCGAACTGCGTCAGGATGAAGGCCGGCGACTTGTCGATCGTGACGGCGCGCTGCAGCGAATACACCACATCCTCGGCCGTCAGCGGGTTGCCCGAGGCGAATTTCAGGCCGGGCTTGAGGGTGAAGCTGTAGGTCTTGCCATCAGGCGCGACGGTCCAGGACTGCGCCGCGTCGGCGACCAGCTTCGACGGGTCGTTGGCGTCCAGCCGCACCAGCCGGTCATAGGTGTTGCCCAGCAGTTCGCCGCCCGAAAGCTCGAACGACTCCGCCGGATCGACGCTGATGATGTCGTCGAAAGCAAACGCAATCACCAGCGTGTCCTTGGGCGTGGCGGCCAGCGCGGCCGTGCCATAACAAGCCAGCAGGGCCGCGGCGGCGGTGGCGTACAGCACGCGGCGGGTGAGGGGAAGCATCGGGTAGGTCATGAATGAAATCCTTAAGGCGATGTGACAGTCTGGGATTGAGGCCGGGCAGCCATGGCTGAACGAGATAAATGACGCATGAACCATGCCTGCTGTCATTATGTCTTGCCATATTGTGGAATTCAAACGGCTTGAATCCTGCGCCCCCTCTGGAGTCATGATGATGGAAATTTCCATCAACAGCCTGCTTCGGAAGCAGCCCGCCAAGGCATCACATGACCACGATTTTTCTCAGCCATTCGCCCGCCAACCTGGCCCAGTATTTCGGCGAGCGCGCCACTGCTGCGCTGCGGGCGCTGGCCGAAGTTCGCTTCAACCCGGGCGAAGCCGATCTGCCCGCGCAGCAACTGGCCGCACTGGCAGCTGACTGCGATATGGTCATTTCCTACCGCCAGACGCCGGGCGAGGAGGCGCTGTTCGCGGCGCTGCCCCGGCTCCAGGCCTTCATGCGCTGCGCCATCGACATCCGCAACATCGATGTGCCCGCCGCCAGCCGGCACGGCGTGCTGGTGACGCAGGCCAGCGCCGGCTTTGTGGCGTCGGTGTCGGAATGGATCGTGGGCGCGATGATCGACCTGAGCCGCCACATCAGCGCCTCCAGCGCGCTCTACCATGCCGGCCAGCCCGCCCCCAGCCTGATGGGCCGCGAGCTGCGCGGCGCCACGCTGGGCGTCATCGGCTATGGCCAGATCAGCCGCTACCTGTGCAATATCGCCCTGGCGCTGGGCATGCGCATCCTGGTGGCCGACCCGTACACGCCCACCGACCGGCCTGGGCTGCTGCCGGCCAGCCTGGACCAGCTGCTGGCGCAGGCCGACTATGTGGTCTGCCTGGCCGCCGCCACCCCAGCCACCGAGAACCTGATGGATGCCCGGGCCTTCGCCGCGATGAAGCCGGGCGCCTTTTTCATCAATGCCGCGCGCGGCAACCTGGTCGATGAGGACGCGCTGCTGGCGGCGCTGGACGCAGGGCAGCTGGCCGGCTGCGCGCTCGACGTGGGCCGCGCCCCCGACCAGATGCCGACGGCCCGCCTGGCGGCGCATCCGCGCGTGATCGCCACGCCGCACATCGGCGGCCTGACGCTGCCGGCCATCGAGCACCAGGCGATGGAAACCGTGGCGCAGGTGGCCGACCTGCTGCAGGGGCGCATGCCCACCGGCGCGGTCAACCCCGGGCAGGCCTGGCGCTGGCGGCAAACCTTTGGAGCGCCGCGCCCCGCCTGATGATCCTCCAGCGATGCGGGACACCGGAAGGTCCCGGTGGACAACCCGGCAGCGCTCTACGAGTTTCAGTAGATTGCTATTAAAAACATAGCTGCATGCGCAGGCAACACCTGCGCTACAGCCCTGAAACCTATAAATTCCTCGGCGAACGGCGTCAAGCTGCGGCGAGCGCCGGCTTTTCTTCCTTGGTGACCAGCCAGATGCCAAAACACACCAGCACCAGCGCCACGGCATTCTTCCACTCCAGGATTTTCTCGTCCAGGAACAGGGCCGACAGCACGGTGCCGAACACCGGAATCATGAAGTTGAAGACCGTCACCATGCTGACCCGGTTGTACTTGAGCAGGATGGTCCAGAGCGAGAAGGCGGCCGACGACAGCACCACCAGGTAAAGCATCAGCGCGGTCGATTTCAGGGTGAAGCCGGTCAGCGTGCCGCCGGCTGCCAGGCCGGCCAGCAGCAACGCCACGCCGCCGATGGCCAGCTGGTAGCCGGTCAGCACCACTGAATCGACCCGCTGCGACACCTTTTTGCCGTAGATGCTGGCGGCCGACAGCACGAAGGCGGCGATGACGATGAAGCCTTCGCCCAGCAGCGTGAAGTCAAAGCTCAGCAGGCCGGCGCTGAAGTTGACCACCATCACCCCCAGAAAGCCTACGACGCAGCCCAGCACCTTGTTGAAGCTGAGCCGGTCGTTCTTGTAGATCCAGTGCGCCAGCAGCACGCTGAAAAACGTGCCGGTGGCATTCATGATCGAGCTTTTCACGCCGGTCGCGTAGGCCAGGCCGATGTAGAAAAACACATACTGCACGCTGGTCTGGCTCAAGCCCAGCAGCGTCACCTGGCCCAGCGTGCGCCGGTCCAGCCGCAGCGTTTTCTTGCCGATGGCGGCAATCGCCAGCAGCACGAGGCCGGCAAAGATGAAGCGCCAGCCGGCGAACACCAGCTTGGAGGCAATGTCGCCGGCCGCGATGTTGAACAGCGCATAGCCGTTCTTGATCGCCGGGTAGGCGCTGCCCCAGAGCAGGCAGCACAGCGAGGCGACGAGGAAAACCACCTTGCGGCGGGTGAAGATGGAAGTGCTGTTCACAACGGAAACCTTTGGAAGCGGGCGTGGGAACGCCGGGGGAGGCAGATCAAATGCCAGCGGGTCGGCGGCGGTCTTCTACAGAAGCCGCGCCAGGTAGTGACCGGTGTGGCTGTCCGGGTTGGCGGCAATGTCTTCGGGCGTGCCAACGCCCACCACCCGGCCGCCGCCGGCCCCGCCTTCCGGTCCCATGTCGATCAGCCAGTCGGCGGTCTTGATGACGTCGAGGTTGTGCTCGATCACGACGATGGTGTTGCCGGCGTCGCGCAGCTGGTGCAAGACTTTCAGCAGCAGGTCGATGTCGGCGAAGTGCAGGCCGGTGGTCGGCTCGTCCAGGATGTAGAGCGTGCGGCCGGTGTCGCGCTTGCTCAGCTCCAGCGCCAGCTTGACGCGCTGCGCCTCGCCGCCCGACAGCGTGGTTGCCGCCTGGCCCAGCTTGATGTAGGACAGGCCCACGTCCAGCAGCGTGTGCAGCTTGCGCGCAATCGTCGGCACCGCCTTGAAGAACTCGGCGGCGGTCTCGACGGTGAAGTCGAGGATTTGCGCGATGTTCCTGCCCTTGTACTGAACCTCCAGCGTCTCGCGGTTGTAGCGCATGCCCTTGCAGACATCGCAGGGCACGTACACGTCGGGCAGGAAATGCATCTCGACCTTCACCATGCCGTCGCCCTGGCAGGCTTCGCAGCGCCCGCCGGCGACGTTGAAGGAAAAGCGCCCGGCGCCGTAGCCGCGCTCTCGGGCGGTGTTCATCTCGGCCATGAGTTCGCGGATCGGCGTGAACAGGCCGGTGTAGGTGGCCGGGTTGCTGCGCGGCGTGCGGCCAATCGGCGACTGGTCCACATTGATGACCTTGTCGAAAT
>JAQGNK010000286.1 GCA_028291905.1 Polaromonas sp. | reverse complement strand
CGCACCGTGTCCCGCGCGATGGGCGGCAGCTGCTCGATGCCGCTGGCCGCTTTCGTGACCAGTGCGGGCCAGGGCGGCGCGATGCAGCTCGAAGCGGCCTGGGGCGACATGGCCGAGGCGCCGGCGCCAGCTTCTGCGCTGCCGCGCCACCCGCTGGTGCAGGCGCGCCAAAGCGCCGTGGTCGCCAGCTTTGCCCAGGCCGAGGCGCTGGGCGAGGCGGTGGCGGCGCAGCTGCGCGCCGGCGGCGCCGTCTGGGCCGGCAATCCGCCGGTTGCCTGAGCTGAGTGATCTGAGTGAGCTGCCTGCGTTGCGCGAGCCAATACCGATTTCCATTTCAAGCCGGCATGTCGCTGCTTCGCCCTGGCTTTCAACACACTGTGCGCAGCTTCGCGCCCGCTTGGCGCATCCGCATGAAGCTGCCAATGGACCTGACATGAGCCCGCCCGCTGGCAGTGCAAGCCTCATCGTGACCCGGCCCGCCGGCGACGCCGCGCACTGGGTGCGCCAGCTGCGCCAAGCCGGCCGGCGCGCCGAGGCTTTTCCATTGATTGAAATTGCCGGCCTGTCGGCGCCGGCGCAGCTGCAGCCGCTGGCCCAGGCCTGGCTGGCGCTGCCCGGCTATGCGGCCTGCCTGTTCGTCAGCGGCCATGCGGTCACGCATTTTTTCAAGCCAGATTGGCCTCTGGCGCATACAGTACCTGCGCAAGCAGCTATCAGTAACATAGCAAGTACGATCATTTCCGGGCTGCTGCCCGAATGCCGCTTCATGGCGCCTGGCCCCGGCACCGTGGCCGCGCTGCTGGCCGCCGGCGTTGCGGCGGCGCAAATCGACGCGCCGCCGCCGGACGCCGGCCAGTTCGACTCCGAAGCGCTGTGGCAGGTCATCGGCCAGCGCGACTGGCGGGGCCGGCGGGTGCTGGTGGTGCGCGGCTTGAGCAGCGGGGCTGAAGGCAGCTCGTCGGGCCGCGACTGGATTGCCGCCCAGTGGCGCGCCGCCGGCGCCAGCGTTGAGTTTGTCGCGGTCTATGAGCGCCGCCCCCCGGTGCTGACGGAGGCGCAGCTGCAGCGCGCCCAGGCCGCCAGCGCCGACGGCTCCATCTGGATATTCAGCAGTTCTGAAGCCGTCGGCCACCTGGTCCGGCTGCCCGGCCTGCAGGGCATCGACTGGCGCCGCGCCCGCGCCGTCGCCACCCATCCGCGCATTGCCGAGGCGGTGCGGGCAGCCGGCTGGGGCCTGGTCGCCGAGTCGCGCCCCGCGCTGGGCGACATTCTGCAGGCGGCAGGCTCGATAGAATCTCGTTATCCATGAGCGACAGTTCCTCCGCATTGCCTCCCTTGACGCAAGCGCCGCCCGGCAGCGAGGCGGCGGCGCAGCTTGCCCTGAATCCGGCCGAGCCGCGCATTGCCCTGCACGACGCCTGGCTGGTGCCGCGCTCCTGGGCGCTGGCCGTGGCCGCGCTGGCGGCGGCCGGCCTGCTGGCCAGCGTGCTGCTGTGGCAAAAGCTGGGCACCATCCAGGAAGAGCTGGCCCGGCGCACCACCGATTCGAGCGCCCAGTCCATCGAGGCCCGCACCCTGGCCCGCGAGGCGCAGGACAGCAACCGCGAGCTGTCGGCCCGGCTCGCCCTGCAGGAAACCCGGCTGGGCGAAGTCAGCCTGCAGCGCGCCCAGCTTGAAGAGCTGATGCAGAGCCTGTCGCGCTCGCGCGATGAAAACCTGGTGGTCGATGTCGAATCCGACCTGCGGCTGGCGCAGCAGCGGGCCTTGCTCACCGGCAGCGCCGAGCCCTTGCTGGCAGCGCTTAATTCGGCCAGCCTGCGGCTGACCCGCGCCGCCCAGCCGCGCCTCAATTCGCTGCAGCGGGCCATCACCCGCGACATCGACCGCATCAAGAGCGCCAGCGTGACCGATGTGCCGGCCCTGATGCTCAAGCTCGACGAGCTGGCGCGTCTGGTCGATGAGCTGCCGGTGGCCAATGACCGGCTGGTCCATGCTGCCGAGCCCGCGTTGCCGGCGGCGGCCAGGCCCCAAGCTTCGGCCTCGGCCGCAGCTTCGGCCGGCCCGTCCTGGCTGCCCGGAATCGACACGCTGGCACTGCGCGCCTGGAGCCAGCGGGTGCTCGGCAGCCTGTGGGCCGAGGCCCGGCAGCTGCTGCGCGTCAGCCGCATCGACCAGCCCGAAGCCGCCCTGATGGCGCCGGAGCAGGCATTTTTCCTGCGCGAAAACTTGAAGCTCAGGCTGCTCAATGCACGCCTGGCGCTGCTGTCGCGCCAGAGCGAAGCGGCCCATGCCGACCTGCTCAATGCCAGCAACTGGCTGGCCCGCTACTTCGACCCGTCGGTGCGCAAGACCCAGGTGGCGCTGGGGCTGCTGGCGCAGGTTCAGCAGCAGCTCAAAACCACCGAGCTGCCGCGCATCGACGAGACGCTGGCCGCACTGGCCACTGCGGCTGCGGGCCGCTGACAGCGCACTTCTCACACCAACCCGTTCACAGCAGCACCGGCAATCCCACACCTCATGCGCGCCGCTCTCTGGTTCATGGCTCTCTTTGGCATCGCTGTCGCGGTGGCCCTGTTTGCCGGCAACAACCAGGCCGTCGTCACCGTATTCTGGCCGCCGCACCGGGTGGATGTTTCCTTCAACCTGATGATGCTGCTGGTGGCCGGCCTGTTCCTGCTGCTTTACCTGGCGTCCCGTGCCATGGCCGCCCTGTTCGCGCTGCCGGTCGAGGCGCGGCGCTGGCGCGCCCAGCAAAAGGAGCGGGCCATGTACGGCGCGCTGATGGACGCGATGGCCCACCTGATGGCGGGGCGCTACATCCGCTCGGCCAAGTCGGCCCAGAATGCGCTGGTGCAGGAAAAAAGCCTGGGCGTGGCGACGGAAGAAACCGGCCACCACCCCACCGGCCACAGCGAACTGCTGGCCAGCCAGCTGCGTGCGCTGGCCCACCTGCTGGTGGCTGAAAGCGCGCAGGCGCTGCAAAACAAGCCCCTGCGCCAGCAGCAGCTGCAGCTGGCCCTGCAGGCGTCGGCGGCCCGCCATGCCCGGGAAGTGCGCGAAGGCGTGCTGTTTCGCGCTGCCCACTGGGCGCTGGAAGACCGCGACGCGGGCGCCACGCTCGACTGGCTGGGCCAGCTGCCGCAAGGCGCGGCCCGGCGCACGCTGGCCCTGCGCATGAAGCTGCGCGCCGCCCGCTACGCACGGCAGACCCTGCCGGCGCTGGAAACAGCAAGGCTGCTGGCCAAGCACCGCGCCTTTTCGCCGGCGGCGGCGCAAAGCATCCTGCGTGGACTGGGGCTGGAGCTGTTGGGCGAAGCCCATGATCCGGCGCAGCTGCAGCAGGCCTGGGCCGCGCTGGATGACAGCGAGCGGGCCATGCCCGAGGTCGCCGTGAACGCCGCCGCCCGGCTGATGAACCTGCACGGCGACGCTGCGCTGGCTAGAACCTGGCTGCTGCCGGCGTGGGAACTCATGCTGCAGGAGCGCTCCGAGATGGGCGACAACCTGCGCATCAAGCTGGTCCATGTGCTCGAATCGAGCATGGACACGCTGGACGCCGACTGGCTGGCGCGCATCGAGGCGGCGCAGACCAACCGGCCGCGCGACCCGCTTTTGCTGTACCTGGCCGGCATGGCCTGCCTGAGCCGCCAGCTCTGGGGTAAGGCACGCCAGCTGCTGACCCAGGCCACGCCCGCCCTGCAGGACCGGCTGCTCAACCGCAATGCCTGGCGCGCCCTGGCGGTGCTGGCCGAGCAGCGCGCAGATGAAACAGCCGCCATCGAGGCCTACAAACGGGCGGCGCAGTTCTAGGACGACATTGCCCTAGCTTGCGACAGCTGCCCTCCGATGGTCTGTTTGCTATTGAATAAATAGCTGCCTACGCAAGCGCTACCTGTGCCGCAGCCATTTTTCGGCTGATTAAATGCCCGGCTCGGGCGTTTATGCCACCCGCATCCTTCTCACGAAGACTGGAATTCAGCTGGAGCTGGGCATGGTGCGCTGGAGTGCCGCCTTCACGGGAATGACGGTTTTCAGGGTTTGAGGCACATAGCGAATCAAACTTTTTATGCCCAAGCGCGCAAGCCCCTGGCTGCCCCCGGTTTCTTCCTTATCTTGTGGCACAGGGTGTGATGGGCCGGCCCCTGTCCGCTGGGCAAGGCGTCAGCCGAGGCCTGGCCTGGCAATCACGGTGTTCAACGCGACCGGCAGCTCTATGCTACTGAATTCATAGCTGCTCGCGCAGGCCATAACTGCGCCACAAGCATTTTTAATGCAGAAATCTGCAGGTCGATGAAAACAAACGCGCTCTGGTCAGTGGGGAGTCCATCGGTCCGCGTTGCAGCATTGGAGCGGGTTGCGCTGGCGGGCATCTTCAGCGCAGGCCATACCAGGCGGCCGCCAAGCCGGCAGCTACTCCCCAGATCAGGATAATCGCCACCGCGCCTGCGGGGCTGCTGGGACGGGCCTGCCGCTCGCTGATCCACTGCTCCGCCTGCAGCCGGCAGCTGTCCACCACACTCTGCGGAAGCAGGCGCACCGCCAGCCAGATCATCGCCGGCAGCAAGATCGCGTCATCCAGGTAGCCCAGCACCGGAATGAAGTCTGGAATCAGGTCAATCGGGCTCAAGGCATAAGCTACCGTGACCATGCAGATGGCTTTGGCCAGCCAGGGCGTTTGCGGATGGGAGCGGGCAAACCACAGCATCAGCGCATCGCGCTTGAGGCGCCTGGCCCATTGGCTGATTGAAGCGATGATTTGCATCTGGAACAGGGCAATGTTGACGGTTTTGAAGTGTGTTTCCTGCCACGGTTTTACTTCAATTCGCCAGCAGCTGGCAACCGGCTTGCCATGCCCGGCTGACGCTGGCCCTTGCAGGTGCCAGGCGCAGGATGGGGCCGGGCAAAAAAAAGCCGCACCCGAAGGATGCGGCTGTGGCCCAGGCTCGGCGCCTGCAGCCTTTCAGGCTGGCAGGTGCGTGGCCTGGCGAGGGTTTAGCCGCCTGATTTTTCGAACGGCAGCGACATGCCGGCCAGGTCGCGCCGGGTTTCGACCAGCACCAGCGGTGCTTCATCCAGCACCACCGCCGGCGGGCGCTCGCGCGGCACCAGGATCGGCTTGGCTTCGGCAGCGATGGCGGCCTGGGCTTCGGCGATCTTGGCCGCGTCGGAGTTGACCCACTGCAGGCCCGAACTCTCGGCAACCTGCGCCAGGTCCTGCAAGGGCAGTTCGTAGGCCTGGACCTTGGGCAACGAGGCGCCGGTCGCCGCTGCAGGCGCAGCAGCAACCGCTGGCACAGTCACAGGCTTTGCTGCTGGTGCTGGTGCTGGTGCTGGTGCTGGTGCTGCCGCCGCCACGGGTGCCGGGCTTGCGGCCACGGGCACAGGCGTGGATTCAGCTGCCACAACGCCAGTGTCCGCTATGCTTTCAATAGCAAATTGCGCAGGTGTTTCATACACTTGAGGCGGATTTGGCTCAAAAACCGGGGCTTTTGCCGTCGCTTCATTGCCTTCGCCTACCTGCTCGCTGCGCTCGCCCCGTTCACGGCGGTCGCGGCCATAGCGGTCGCGGCTGCGGCGTTCGCGTGGCGGGCGCTCCTGGCTTTCTTCCTGGCCTTCGGTGCGCGCCGGCATGTCGACTGGTGCGGCGGCGACCATCTCGGTCAGCACCGGCAGGGCTGCCAGCTGCGCCGCATCCGGCGCTTCAGCCTGGGCTGCAACCACCGGCGCGGCATTGCCGTCGCGGCGCTCGTTGCGGCGGCCGTTGCCGCGCTCGCCGCCACGCTCAGGGCGCTCACCGCGCTCGCGCCGGCCTTCGCCGTTCAGTTCCTCGCCACGGCCTTCGGGTCGGGCTTCCTGGCGTCCTTCGCCGCGTCCGGCCGGCTGGCGGCGTTCGCCGTCACGGCCGGTTTCCTGCAGCGGCCGCTCCTGGCGCGACGCGGCTTCCGCGCCCGCGCCGGCCATGGCGGCCTGGTTGGCCAGCGCCAGGTCCTGCTCGGCGGCATCACGCGGGATGCTGCGCTCGCCGCGTTCCGGGCGTTCGGCACGCTCAGGGCGCTCGCCGCGTTCCGGGCGGTCAGCGCGCGGGCGGCTGCGGTCGGCGCGGCCTTCGCGGCTGGCGCCTTCGTGGCGCGGCTGGGCTTCACCGGCGTTGTCGGCACGGCCTTCGCCTCGGCTGTTGTCAGCGCGAAATTCACCGGCCACGCGTTCCTGGCGTTCAGGACGCTCCTGGCGCTCCCGCTCGGGGCGACCGCCTTCGGCGCGTCCTTCAGCATTGCGTTCACGGCGTTCGCCGTTGCGGCCATCGGGCCGTGCCTCCGACGGCATGCCTTCACTGCGGCGACCACCAGAGGCGCGGCGGCTGTCCCGCCCGCCACGGTCCTGACGCTCGCCGCGCCCTTCAGTCGCGCGTCCTTCGGAAGGACGTGCCTCACGCAGCGCATCGCCCCGTGGCTCTTCCTTCTTCACTTCACGCAGCACAGGCGCTGCGGGCGCTGGCGCCGGCGTGTCGGCCATGCCGAACAGGTTCTTGATCCAGTTGAACAAGCCGGTTTCGGCCTGAGCCGGCACGGGGGCCGGAACTGCAACCGGCGGTGCGGGCGGCGCCTTGGGCGCTGCGGGCGCAACGGCCACCGGCTTGGGCGGCGCCATCGGGGCTGGCGCATCGGGCAGCACGCCCTTGATGATGGGTTCCTGCCGGTTGTGCTTTTCCTGGCTGCGGCGCGTCACCGTCGTCGGGTCTTCATGCTCCTCGGCCATCTTGTAGCTGGCCTCGATGTTGTCCAGGCGCGGGTCGTCGTGCTTCAGGCGCTCCAGCTTGTAGTTGGGCGTTTCCAGCGTCTTGTTGGGCACCAGGAGCACGTTGATGCGCTGCTTCATCTCGATCTTGCTGATCTCCGAGCGCTTTTCGTTCAGCAGGAAGGACGCCACATCGACCGGCACCTGGCACAGCACCGACGCGGTGCTGTCTTTCAGCGACTCTTCCTGGATGATGCGCAAAATCTGCAGCGCCGAGCTTTCGGTGTCGCGGATGTGGCCGGAACCGCCGCAGCGCGGGCAGGGAATCGATGCACCTTCGGAAAGAGCCGGGCGCAGGCGCTGGCGGCTCATTTCCATCAGGCCGAACTTGCTGATGGTGCCGAACTGCAC
>JAQGNK010000233.1 GCA_028291905.1 Polaromonas sp. | reverse complement strand
TGCCCGAACCGATCTACACGCCGGCCGCCAAGGCGCAGGTCGGCGAGCACGACGAAAACATCAGCTACGAGCAGGTCGTCGCCATCGTCGGCCCCGAGCTGGCGGCGCAGATCAAGACGCTCAGCATTGCGATCTACCAGGCCGCCGCCGCCTTCGCGCTGACCAAGGGCATCATCATTGCGGACACCAAGTTCGAGTTCGGCCTGGACGAGAACGGCACGCTGACGCTGATGGACGAGGTGCTGACGCCCGATTCGTCACGCTACTGGCCCATCGAGGGCTATGAAGCCGCCTTTGCTCTAGGTGCGAACCCGCCCAGCTACGACAAGCAGTTCGTGCGCGACTGGCTGGAGGCCGTCCGCATCAACGGCAAGCCCTGGGACAAGACCCCGCCGGCGCCGCCGCTGCCTCCGGACGTGATTGAAAAAACCGCCGCCAAGTACCTGGAAGCGATGGCGCGGCTGACGGCTTGAGGCGTGGGTTGGGTTGGGCTGGGGATGCGTTTCAGCCGCCTGCTTCTCCCAAATGAAATCAAATGAAGAAGGCGGGCTTTGGAGGCTCGAAGATCCAGAAGAGAAAAGGCCGCCTTATTGCGGCACCAGACCCGAAGCCTTGACCAAGTCTGCATGAAGACGAATCTCCTCCGAGATAACCTGCGCCAGAGGCTTGGCATCATCGACTGCCGGCTCCATGCCTATCTCGATCAGCCGGGTCTTGGCGTCGCCCCTGAGCAGGGCCTTCACTGATTGGCTGAGCTTGTCCAGCACGGGCTGCGGGGTTTTGGCGGGCGCCAGCAGTCCTATCCATGCCGACAGCACCACGTTGCTGACGCCGCCTTCCTTCAGGGTTGGAATATTGGGTGCCGAGATGGCGCGCTTGTCGCTCAGCACGCCCACCGGATGCAGCTTGCCGGACTTGATGTGCGGCAAGGCCTCGGGCAGCGGGGCGAAGGCCATGTCCACCTGCCCGCCGATGAGGTCGGTGATCGCCGGCGCGCCGCCCTTGTAGGGTATGTGCAGCAGCTTCACGCCGGTCTGGCTTTCAAACATCAGGCCGGCAAGGTGCTGCGGGCTGCCGTCACCCGAGGAGGCATAGGTCAGCTTGCCGGGATTGGCCTTTGCTGCCGCCAGCAGGCTGGCCGGGGTGCCGTACTTGGCCTTGTCATTCACCACCAGCACCATGGCCTGGTTGACCAGCTTGGTCACGGGGATGAAGTCGGTTTCGGGGTTGTAGGGCAACACCTTGAAAATACTTTTGTTGGTGGTCAGGAAGGAGGCGGGCGAGACCAGGAGGGTGTAGCCGTCCGGCGGCGCTTTGGCCACGACCGGCACGCCAATCTGGCCGGATCCACCGGCCCGGTTGTCCACCACGAAGGGCTGGCCCAGGTCGGTGGTCAGCTGCTGGCTGACCATTCGCGCCACCATGTCAACACTGCCGCCGGCCGGGAGCGCGACGATGACCTTCACCGGGTGGTCGGGGTAGCTGCCCTGTGCTGAAGCGGGCGCGGTCCATGCCAGGCTGGATGCGGCGCAAAGAACGGCGAAGGCAGATCGACTGAAGATGCGGGTAAATGGCATGGCTGGCTTTCGGGTGGTGGAAAGAAAATCTCTTGGGCTACCGGCGTTGCATGACGCACTACTGCCGGAGGACAACCCACCACAGACCCTGAGCAAATTGTGTGCCGGCCTACCGCAGCTGTGACGGCTCAAACGCTACAGCCGCCCGCATGTGCGCCGTGAACGCAGCCCGTCAATTTCATCAGCTTCACGCAAATCGAATTTGCCTGGCACCTGCATCAAGGCCGCAGTTGCACGGCCCGAAGGCTTTTGAATTGAAGCACCTTGGGGAAGGTCAGCTTTATGGCGCTTTCCCAGAGCTGCCCAAAAACCATGATCAGAATTTGAATTTTGGATCAAACAGGCTCTGGCCTAGGTATTGATTGCGCCAGCAGCTATGAATTCAGTAGCGAAAAACCACCCGCTGGCGCTTTACCGTCTTCACCCGCTAGACCGGCTCGGGCTGCCCGCTGCGCAGCGAACGGGCCAGGGCCTGGGCGATGCGGGTGGCTTGGGTGGCGTCGCCCAAGGCCAGTGGAGCTGGCTGGTGGCCCAGGCAGGCAGCGACAAAAGCGGCCATTTCCCGCTGGAAGGCGTCGCCGAAGCGCTCGAAGAAATCCGCCGTCGCCGCATGCCGCACGCCATGGCTGTCGCGGGTGACGATGCGGTCGCGGGCCGCGCCCGCGCCGATGCTCAGGCTGCCGGCGGTGCCGATGACCTCGGTGCTCGTCTCATGCCCGTGCGCCTGGGTGCGGGAGGCATACAACACAGCCCGCGCGCCGCCCTCGAACTCGACCAGCGCCATGCCGTTGTCCACGTCGCCGAATTCCGCCAGGCCCGGATGCAGCGCAATCGTGCCGCTGGCGAACACCCGCAAGGCACGCGGGCTGCCCAGCATCCAGCGCGCCAGGTCGATGTCATGGACGCTGCAGTCCATGAAGATGCCGCCCGACGTGGGCGAGAAGCGCACGAAAAACCCCTGCTCGTCGTTCAGGTCGCAGGTCTGCGAGCGCACCATGAACGGCCGGCCGATGCGCCCGGCCAGGATGTCGGCATGGGCTTGGCGGTAGCTGGCATCGAAGCGGCGCACGAAGCCGACCATGACGACCTGCGCCGGGTGCCGGCGCGCCACCGCCTCGACCCGCTCGCAGTCGCTCGCCTCCAGGGCCAGCGGCTTTTCGACAAAAACATGCTTGCCGGCCTGCAGCGCGGCAATCGCCTGGTCGGCATGCAGGCTGGTCGGCGTGACCAGGACGATGGCGTCAATGTCCGGATCAACCAGCATTGCCTCCAGCTCGGCATGGCCTCGCACCCCGAATTCCTGGCGCGCCCAGTCCAGCTCTTCGGGCACCGGGCTGCAGGCCGCGACCAGCTCGCAGTCGCGAATCCGCCAGGCCAGCTGGCTGGCGTGGCGCTTGCCCAGGCGGCCCAGGCCGGCAATGCCGACGCGCAGTTTGGCGGAAGGATTCACGTGCGGCTCCTTAAAAAATAACCGGCTGCCCGTTGGCCGCGCTCTGCGCGGCGGCGTCGGCCAGCACCTGCGCCTTCACGCCGTCCTCGATGCTGGTGCGAAACTTCCCGCCGTTTTGCAGCTGGGCAAAGAAATGCGTCAGCTCCAGCCGGTAGGCGTCGGCATAGCGCTCCAGAAAGAACGCTTCCGGGTTGTCCTGCCGGGTGCCGTGGGCGTCCAGCTGCACCACTTCGCTGGGCTTGTGGTTGCCGCACTGCAGCAGCCCTTTGGAGCCGAGCACCTCGAAGCGCTGGTCGTAGCCGTAGGCGGCCCGGCGGGCGGTGTTGATCAGGCACAGCCGGCCCTGGCGGGTCTTGATCGTGACGGCGGTGCAGTCCAGGTCGCCGGCCTGGCCGATGGCCGGGTCGCTCAGGCAGGAGCCGGTGGCGCTCAGCCAGGCGGCCTCGTCGCCGCCTGCGCACAGCATCCAGCGGAATACGTCGAAGTCGTGGATCAGCATGTCGCGGAAAATGCCGCCCGACTGCAGCAAATACTCGACCGGCGGCGCGCCGGGGTCGCGGCTGGTGATGACCAGCATTTCCGGGTTGCCGATGTCGCCCCTATCGAGCCGCGTCTTGGCTTCATTGAAGGTCGGGTCGAACCGGCGCTGGAAACCGATCATGCAGGCCACGCCGGCTTTCGCCACCGCATCGGCGCACAGCCGCGCCTGGCCGGCCGACAGATCGACCGGCTTCTCGCAAAAAATATGCTTGCCCGCCTGGGCGGCGCGGGTGATGAGGTCGCTGTGGGTGCTGGTGGGGCTGCCGATGATCACCGCGTCGATCTCCCGATTGGCCAGGATGCCTTCGACGCTTTCGACGCGGGCGCCATGGATTTGCGCCAGCGCGCTGGCCGCCCCCTCCAGCGGGTCGCTGATGGCGACCAGCTCGATGCCGGGCAGGGCGGCCAGGTTGCCAGCGTGAATGCGGCCGATGCGGCCGGCTCCGAAGACTGCTACTTTTTTCATGGGGATGGATAGGTGGGTGAGGAGGAAAAATGGGTGCCGTGTCAGGCGCTGCGGTTGCGGGCCGAGGGCTGGTAGTCAATCTCAAGCCGGTAGGCCAGCGCCATGAACAGGCTCTGGGCCACCGTCATGGTGTTGGTCAGCGCCCGAAAACCGAACACGCTGGTTTCCTGCACCAGCAGCGACACGTCGGCAAAGCGCGCCAGCGGGCTCAGGCGGCTGTCGGTGATGGCGATGATGCGGGCCCCAAGCGCATGCGCCTGGCGCACGATGCTTTCGGTTTCCTCGGCATAGGGTGCGAAGGAGATGGCGATCAGCACATCGTCGCCGCGCAGGCCGCGCAGCTGGCCGTCCTGCATGTTGCCCTGCGAGGTGATGTGCTGGATGCGCTTGTCGGTGTGCTGCAGGGCATAGGCCAGGTAGGTCGAGACCGGGTAGGAACGGCGCGACGCCATCAGCCAGACCGTCTCGGCCTTGAACAGCAGCTGCACCGCTTCCTCGAAGGCCGGCTCCCGCAGCGTCTGGTGCAGCTCTTCGAGCCCGGCCATGCAGCCGTCGAGCAGGGTGTTCGCAATCTCGGCGCTGGACAGGTCGCGGGCGCCGGCATCAATCGCCTGGCGGATGCGCGACTGGTAGTTGCGGCTGGGGGCGATCTGCTGCGCCAGGCTGTCGCGGAACAACCTTTGCAGCGCCGAGAAGCCGCTGAAGCCGAAATGCTTGGCAAACCGCACCACCGCCGAAGGCTGGACACCGCATTGCTGCGCGACCGCCTGGATCGACTGGATGCCGATTTGTGAGCGGTGCTGCTCCACATGGCGGCCGATCACCTTGAGCTGGCGGCTCAGGCTGTCGAATTCTCGCGTGATCGCCTGGATCAGCGCGTCTTCGGTGGCGGGAGGCGGCAGGGCATTGCTCAATTCTCTCAACCTTGGCTTGTGTGGGCGGCTGGCAAGCGCCGCAAATCTGGGGTGCATGAAGAATACAAGGAAATAGAAAATTACATTCTAGGGTTTATTCTTATAGAAAATTTTTTCTAAATATCTAGACTTTCCATTGTTCTTGGATTCCGGTCACGGCCGGTCGCGCCTAGGGGCCAGCGGCGGCAAGTTGCCGCTGAAGGGATGTAGTTCATAAAACCATCAATGGAGACACAAGCATGCAAGCGTTCAAGTTTTCCCTTCAAACCGGCGGCAAGGCCCTGCTGGCCGCCGCCTTGCTTGTGGCCGGCAGCCTGGCTGCGGCCGAGGGCCGCTACGTGCTGATCAGCCATGCGCCCGATTCGGATTCGTGGTGGAACACCATC
The DNA here is from genome assembly GCA_028291905.1 of Polaromonas sp. Classification (GTDB taxonomy): domain Bacteria; phylum Pseudomonadota; class Gammaproteobacteria; order Burkholderiales; family Burkholderiaceae_C; genus Polaromonas. The sequence goes on along the minus strand of JAQGNK010000233.1, from coordinate 2,170 downwards.
CGCAACTCGGTCAAGCAGGCCGGCGAAGACTATGGCGTGACGGTCGATTACCGCAACCCACCCAATGGCGACCTGGCCGACATGGCCCGGCTGATCGAGCAGGCGGCCGCGCAGAACTACGACGGCGTCATCACCACGATTGCCGACTACAACGTGCTGCAGGGCGCCATCAGGAAGCTGAGCGACAAGAAAATCCCGTTCATCACCATCAATTCCGGCACCACCGCGCAAAGCGAAAAGCTCGGCGCAGTGATGCATGTGGGCCAGCCTGAATACGAAGCCGGCAAGGGCGCCGGCGAGCGGGCCAAGGCCGACGGCATCAAGAGCTTTCTGTGCGTCAACCACTACGCCACCAACCCGGCCTCGTTCGAGCGCTGCCGCGGCTTTGCAGAGGCGATTGGCGCCGACGTGAAGAAAAGCACCATCGATTCGGGCGACGACCCGACCACGGTGGAGTCCAAGGTGTCGGCCTACCTGCGGCAGAACCCGAACACCCAGGCGGTGCTGGCGCTGGGCCCCAACTCCGCCCACCCGACGCTCAAGGCGCTGGAAAAAGGCGGCCAGAAGGGCAAGCTCTGGTTTGCCACCTTCGACTTGTCCGACCAGATCGCCAAAGGCATCAAGGACGGCTCGGTCAAGTTCGCAATTGACCAGCAGCCTTATTTGCAGGGCTACATTCCGGTCGCGGTGCTGGCCACCCTGAAGGGCGGCAAGAGCACCGACCCGAAGCAGGTCGCCGACATGGTGAAAAACAATGCCAAGACGCAGAAGCGCTTTGCCGAATACGGCCTGGAGCCGGCCTACGGCGCCCGCCACATCGGCTCGGGCCCCGGCTTCGTGACCAAGGACAACATCGCCAAGGTCGAAAAATTCAGCGGGCAGTACCGCTGAACCGGCGCGTACCCAGCGTCTGTCCCGCACACATCCCGCACGGATTCAGCATGAACCGGGCACCCGGCGCGCCGGCTTGCAGCTGACTTGCGCACAAGAAAGCCACCATGAGCCACACGATTGAAGCCCCGCCGGGCCAGGCCGCCGGCCCGGCGCCAGCGACCGCAGCGCCAGATGAGCGGATTCGCCAGGTCGGCCCGGTGCGCAAGCTGCTGTCGCGGCCCGAGTTCGGCGCGCTGGCCGGCGCGGTGCTGGTGTTTGCCGTCTTCGGCGCGGCGGCCGGCAGCTCGGGCATGTTTTTGCCCGAGGGCATCGTCAACTGGGGCACGGTGGCGGCCTACCTGGGCATCCTGGCGGTCGGCGCGGCGCTGTTGATGATCGCCGGCGAGTTCGACCTGTCGGTCGGCTCGATGATCGGCTTTGCCGGCATGATGATGGCGATTCCCTGCCTCTACTGGGGCTGGCCGGTGTGGCTGTCGGTGCTGTTCGCCTTCGCGGTGGCGATGGCGCTGGGCGGCGTGAACGGCTGGCTGGTGGTCAAGACCGGCCTGCCGAGCTTTATCGTCACGCTGGCGTTTTTCTTCATCCTGCGCGGCCTGAGCCTGGCGCTGTCGGTGCTGCTGACCGGCCGCACCATCATTTCAAGCCACGATGGCTTGGTGCTGCAGGAGATGATCCTGGCCGACCCCATCGTGCAGGCGCTGTTCAGCGGCCATGTGCTGACCGGGTTGTTCAACGCCCTGGCGCGGGCCGGCCTGATGGCGGCGCGGGCCGATGGCGTGGCCCTGGCCACCGGCATTCCGAAGGTGATGGTCTGGTGGGGCGTGCTGACGGCGGTGGGTGCCTTCACGCTGTCGCGGATGCGGCTGGGCAACTGGATTCTGGCGGTGGGCGGCGACGCCAATGCGGCCAGGAATGTCGGCATTCCGGTGGCCCGGGTCAAGATCGGCCTGTTCGTGCTGATGGCGTTTTGCGCCTGCCTGTTCGCGGTGCTGCAGGTCTGCGACGCCGGCTCGGCGGCGGCGGACCGGGGGCTGCAAAAGGAATTCGAGGCCATCATCGCGGCGGTCATCGGCGGCTGCCTGCTGACCGGCGGCTACGGCTCGGTGATCGGCGCTGCCCTGGGCGCGCTGGTGTTCGGCGTGGTGCAGATCGGCATCGGCTACACCAGCATCGACAACAACTGGTACCGCGTCTTCCTCGGCGGCATGCTGCTGGCGGCGGTGCTGTTCAACAACTACATTCGGCGCCGCGTGGCGCTGGGCCGGTAATTCCATTT
>JAQGNK010000198.1 GCA_028291905.1 Polaromonas sp. | reverse complement strand
AGCAGGCGCGCCAGGGTGTTGGCCTGGGGCGTCAGCGGTCCGAAAAAATGCGTGCCCTGCGCATCGGCCAGCAGCAGCGTCGGAAAGGTTTCCACGTCCATGTCGCCGACGACCTCCGACTGGTCCTCGATGTCCAGCCAGGCAAACCGGAACGCCGGATAACGCAACGCCATCTGGGCAAACAGGATTTCGTAGTCGCGGCACAGGCCGCACCATTCGGCGCACAGGCAGACGACCCAGGTGACCGAACCGGCATCGGCGCCGGGCAGCGGATCAGCGGAGGAAAACGATGGAGGCATAGGGGATGTAAAAATTAAAAGGCGGGAATGGAAAACTACAGAGCAAGGCGAAAACGCCTCTTGCAACAGCCGGCGGCCAGCCCGGCCCGGCTGTCAAGGCGCTTCATTTTTCATAGCGCATCGCGCAGGCGGAGCATTGGCCAGGAGGCTTTTTTCCATAAATTATTGAGCGAGGGCGCCGGGCCGAGCAGCAGGGCCTGCATCAGCGGGGCCAAAAGGGTGGTTTGCGGGTCGGCCAGCAGCAGATAGCGCGCCTCTGCGCCACTGAGCGCATCGTTGAGCTGGCCGATCCAGTCGAGTTCCACCAGCGTCTCAAGCACTGGTTCGAGCTGCAGCACATCGACTTCCAGCCGCTCGGCCAGCTGCGCGGCGCTCACGCCCATGCGGGCGGTGGTGCGCGCCTTGTCCAGCAGCTGCAGGGTTTCAATCGCCAGCTGGAACTGCCAGCCATGGGCGCTGCCCCGGCGCGACACGCCCGCCAGCAAACTGGGCAGGTAGGCGGTGATGACCGCGCCCATCAGCACGATGACCCAGGACACGTAGATCCAGACCAGCAGGATCGGCAGGGCGGCAAAGGCGCCATAGACCAGCGAATAGGTCGGCACCGCCGCCAGATAAAAGCCCATGACCTTCTTGCCGATCTCCAGCCCCGAGGCCACGAACAGGCCGCCGGCCAGCGCATGGCTCCACTTGACATAGGTGTTGGGCACGAAACGGTACAAGGCGCCCATGCCCCCCGCCACCAGGAAGAACTGCGCCATGTCGAGCAAAAAGCGCAGGCTGACCGGCAGCGCGCCGACCAGGCCGCTGGAGGCCGACACCACATAGGAGGTGACGGCCAGGCTGGCCGCCAGCACCAGCGGCCCGAGGGTGATGGCGGCCCAGTAGATCAGCACCCGCTGCGCCAGCGGCCGGGGTTTCCTCACGCGCCAGATGGCGTTCAAGGTGCGGTCGATCGTCAGGATCAGGGCAATCGCGGTGACCAGCAGCACCGCCAGGCCGGCGCCGCCGAGCTGGCTGGCCTGGCCGCTGAACTGGGTCAGGTAGCCCAGCACCTGGCGGGCGATGTTGTCGGGGATCAGGCTCTTGATGAGCCAGGCCTCCAGCGCGCCCTGCAGCTGGGAGAACATCGGGAAGGCGGTGAAAATCGCCAGCGCCACGGTAAAGAAAGGCACCAGCGCGATGGAGGTGGTGAAGGTCAGGCTGCTGGCGGTCAGCCCCATGTGGTCTTCACGAAACCGGTTGCGCAAGGTAAAGGCAGTGTCGCGCCACGGAAAACGCGACAGCTCGGTCAGCAAGGCCTCCAGAAAAGGGGGGGATTTCATCCCGTTATCATGCCATCGACATGAACAAAGCAAACCAAATTGAAATGACGCGCCTGCTGGCATTGGGCAGCCTGGCCGGCCTGATCGTGCTGGGCCTGGCCTGGGAAATGTGGCTGGCGCCGATACGTCCTGGCGGCTCCTTGCTGGCCCTGAAAGTGCTGCCGCTGGTGATCCCGCTGGCCGGCATCTGGAAGAACCGCATGGACACCTACCGCTGGGTCAGCCTGATGGTCTGGCTCTACTTCACCGAGGGCGCGGTGCGCGCCTGGAGCGACCGGCCGCCGGGCAACTATCTGGCGATGGTCGAAGTCGCGCTGTGCCTGCTGCTCTTCATTGCCTGCGCGCTGCATGTGCGCGCGCGCTTCAAGGACCTACCCTCGCCTGCTAGCGCAGGCAACGCCACCCCATGACTGACCTCCAAACCACTGATTTTCTTGACACCTTGCGCCAGATCATCGGCGCGCCTTACGTCCTTTGCGACGGCGACCTGAGCGCCTACACGCAGGACTGGCGCAAGCGGGCGCAGGGCAAGGCGCTGGCCGTGGCGCGCCCCGCCACGACCGAGCAGGTGGCCGCCATCGTCAGGGCCTGCCTTGCTGCCGGCGTCAGCTTGGTGCCGCAGGGTGGCAACACCGGCCTGGCCGTCGGCTCGGTGCCGGATGAAACCGGAACCCAGCTGGTGCTGAGCCTGCAGCGGATGAACGCGGTGCGGGCCATCGACGGCGCCAACCTCACCATGACGGTCGAGGCCGGCTGCATTTTGCAAAGCCTGCAGCAAGCGGCCGAAAAAGCCGGCTTCCTGTTTCCGCTGAGCCTGGCGGCCGAGGGCAGCTGCAGCATCGGCGGCAACCTGGCGACCAATGCCGGCGGCACGCAGGTGCTGCGCTACGGCAATGCCCGCGACCTGTGCCTGGGGCTCGAAGTGGTCACCGCGCAGGGCGATATCTGGCACGGCCTGTCGGGCCTGCGCAAGGACAACACCGGCTACGACCTGCGCGACCTGTTCGTCGGCAGCGAAGGCACGCTGGGCATCATCACCGCCGCCACCTTGAAGCTCTATCCGCAGCCGGCGGCGAAGCTGACGGCCTGGGCCGCGCTGCCGTCGATGGAAGCGGCCGTCACGCTGCTCGGGCTGGCGCACCAGCACCTGGGCGCCGGCCTGACCGGCTTCGAGGTGATGGGGCAATTCGCCCTGAGCCTGGTGGACAAGCACTATCCGCAGCTGCGGGTGCCGCTGTTCAAGGATGCGCCCTGGTGCGTGCTGCTCGAAAATTCCGACAGCGAATCCGAAGCCCATGCCCGTGAACGCTTCGAGCGCTTGCTGGAAATCGCCTTCGACCAGGGCTGCGTGGCTGACGCCGTGGTGGCCGAGAGCCTGTCGCAGGCCAAGGGGCTGTGGCACATCCGCGAAAGCATTCCGCTGGCGCAGGCCGAGGAAGGGCTGAACATCAAGCACGATATCTCGATTGCGGTGTCGCGCATCCCGGCCTTCGTCGCCGAAACCGATGCCCTGCTTGCGCGGGAAATCGCCGGCGTGCGGCTGGTGAACTTCGGCCATCTTGGCGACGGCAACCTGCACTACAACATCCAGGCGCCCGAGGGCGGCGATGCCAGGACCTTCCTGCGCGACCGCGAGGACGAGGTGAACACGCTGGTCTATGACGCCGTGGCGCGTTTCGACGGCTCGATTTCGGCCGAGCACGGCGTCGGCAGCCTCAAGACTGACAAGCTGCCGCGCTACAAATCGGCGGTCGCGCTGTCGATGATGCGCGCCATCAAGGGCGCGCTGGACCCGCAGAACCTCATGAATCCGGGCCGCATCGTACGCATATAATTTGCGCATACTTTATGGAGCCAAATCATGCTCGATTTAAAAAATGCGCCTAAAAAAGCAACCAATCTTTCCCTGAATTCAAAAGTGCTTGAGATGGCGCGCGAACTGGACATCAACCTGTCGCAGACGGTTGATGCGCTGCTGGCCGAGGAAGTCAAGCGGCTCTACTGGGAAAAATGGCGCCATGACAACCGGGATGCGATGGCGGCCTATGACGAGCGCATTGCCGAGGATGGATTGCCGCTGGCCAAATACCGCAGCTTTGCACGCGGCCTGGGCGACGGCAAGCAAGGCTGAAGCATGGCTCGCTACGATGTTTACCCCAACCCCGACAGCGAAGACAGCGCCGCAACGCCTTATTTACTGGATGTGCAGAACAACTTCCTGGAAATCGCCACCCGCGTCGTGGTGCCGCTGCACGATGCAAGTCGTTTTGGCCCGGCCTCTGTGCGCGACCTGAACCCCGAGTTTGAAGTGCTGGAAAAAATGCTCATCATGAACACTGCCGCCATCGGCGCGATTCCCGCAGCCGATCTGCGCCGTCCGCTGGCCAATCTTGCCAGCCAGAGCGCCGCGATCCAGAACGCGCTTGACACGCTGTTCGGGGGCTTTTGATGTCCGGCCGCCCGATCCGCTCCCAATACGAAGACTTCATGCGCCATGTGGCGACGCAGGGCGTGTTCAAGCCCGACCGCACTGGCACCGGCACCACCAGCGTGTTCGGCCACCAGATGCGGTTTGACCTGAACGAAGGCTTTCCGCTGGTGACCACCAAGAAGGTCCACCTGAAATCCATCGTGCAGGAACTGCTGTGGTTCCTGACCGGCTCCAGCAACAACCATTGGCTGACGGAGCGCGGCGTGACGATCTGGAACGAATGGGCGCGCGAGGACGGCGATTTAGGGCCGGTCTATGGCGTGCAGTGGCGCAGCTGGCCCACGCCGGGCGGCGGCCACATCGACCAGATCAGCGAGGTCATCAACACGCTGAAAACCAACCCCGACTCGCGCCGCATCATCGTCAGCGCCTGGAACGTGGCCGAGCTGGACAAAATGGCGCTGATGCCCTGCCATGCCTTGTTCCAGTTCTACGTCGCGCCGGCGCTTGAAGCCGGCGGCAGGGGCAGGCTGAGCTGCCAGCTCTACCAGCGCAGCGCCGACATCTTTTTGGGCGTGCCGTTCAACATCGCCAGCTATGCCCTGCTGACGCACATGGTGGCGCAGCAATGCGGCCTGGACGTGGGCGACTTCATCTGGACCGGCGGCGACTGCCACATCTACAGCAACCACCAGGAACAGGTCGCATTGCAACTGAGCCGCTCGCCCTTTCCTTATCCAACACTGAATATCAAGCGCAAGCCCGAGTCGATTTTTGATTACCAGTTCGAGGATTTCGAGTTCCTCGACTACTTGCACCACCCGGCCATCAAGGCGCCGGTCGCGGTTTGAAGGTTAGTGTCGTGTCATGGGAAAACTGCCGGTTCTCGCTCGCCCTCGCCGCGCATCGCCGCGTTGCAGCCCTTGCCAAGGCTGCAGCCTTGGCTGCGGTCTGCGCCTTGCGCTGCACGCCGATGGCAATGCGATCTCCCGACACTTTTCCCATGACACGACACTAGGCTTCATGGCGGTCCAGGGCCTGAGCCACATCACCTTCGTCGTGCGCGACATCGAGCGCATGGCGATGTTCCTATGCGAAGGACTGGGCGCCACCGAGGTTTACGACAGCAGGGCCATAAAATTTTCACTCTCCCGCGAGAAGTTCTTCGTGCTGGGCGGCCTCTGGCTCGCGGCGATGGAGGGCGAGCCACCCGCCGAGCGCAGCTACCGGCATCTGGCGCTGAAGGTCGATGACAGCGAACTGCCCGGCTTTGAAAGCCGCCTGCGGGCCATCGGGGCCGACATGAGGCCGCCCCGGCCACGGGTTGAAGGCGAAGGCCAGTCGCTGTATTTTTACGATTTCGACAACCACCTGTTCGAGCTGCACACCGGCACGCTTGAAGAACGGCTCGCCCGCTACACCCATGAATGATTTGCCAACACCCCGCATCCACCTGATCTACGCCCGCGCCGCCAACGGTGTGATTGGCAAAGACAACGCCATTCCCTGGCGGCTTTCCGAAGACATGGCGCATTTCAAACGCCTGACGCAGGGCTGGCCGGTCATCATGGGGCGCAAGACCTGGGATTCGCTGCCGCCGCGCTTTCGCCCGCTGCCGGGCCGCACCAACATCGTCATCACCCGCCAGGCCGGCTGGGCTTCGGAAGGCGCCTTGAGCGCCGCCAGCCTGCAGGCGGCGCTGGCGCTGTGCGGCCCGTCGGCGCAAGCCTGGGTCATCGGCGGCGCGCAAATCTACGCAGAGGCGCTGCCCCTGGCCAGCCGCATCGAGCTCACCGAGATCGACCAGGACTTCGAGGGCGATGCCTTCATGCCGCCGCTGGACGCCGAATGGCGGGAAACCGCACGCCAAGCGCATCTGTCGGCCAGCGGGCTGGCCTTCAGTTTCGTCACACTTGAAAGGGCTGATTCATGACCATCCAGGAACTGTTCGGCATTGGGCTGCCGATCATCCAGGCGCCCATGGCGGGCGTGCAGACCAGCGCGCTGGCGATTGCGGTGTCGAACGCCGGCGGCCTCGGCTCCCTGCCCTGCGCCATGCTGACGCCAGAAGTCCTTCGCGCCGAGCTTGAAGCCATCACCGCGCAAACCCGCCAACCCTACAACGTCAATTTTTTCTGCCACACGCCGCCCGAGCCCGACCCGCAGCGCGAAAGCCAATGGCGTGCCGCGCTGGCGCCCTACTACGCCGAATTCGGCATCGACCCGGCCAGCGTGCCGGCGGGCGGCGGGCGCTCGCCTTTTAGCGCCGAACTCGCCGACCTGCTGCAGGCCTACAGGCCGCCCGTCGTCAGCTTTCATTTCGGCCTGCCGCCGCCCGAGCTGCTGCAACGCGTGAAATCCTGGGGTGCCAAGGTGCTCTCCTCGGCCACCACTGTCGCCGAGGCGCGCTGGCTGGAGGCGAACGGCGCCGACGCGGTGATCGCGCAGGGCCTGGAGGCCGGCGGCCACCGGGGCATCTTCCTGGGCGACGACCTGACGACGCAGATTGGCACGATGGCCCTGCTGCCGCAGGTGGTGCGCGCCGTGCGAATCCCGGTGATCGCCGCCGGCGGCATTGCCGATGCCCAGGGCGTCAAGGCCGCGCTGGCGTTGGGCGCGGCGGGCGTTCAGGTCGGCACGTCCTACCTGCTGTGCCCCGAGGCGACCACCACGGCGCTGCACCGCGCAGCGCTCCAGAGCGGGCGCGCCGAGCACACCGCGCTGACCAACCTCATCACCGGCCGCCCCGCGCGCGGCATCCTGAACCGGCTGATGAAAGAGCTGGGGCCGCTGAGCGCCGCGCCGCCGGCCTTTCCCCTGGCGACTGCCGCGCTGGCGCCGCTGAAGGCCGCCGCCGAACAGCTCGGCCGCGACGATTTCTCCACCCTCTGGTCCGGGCAGAACGCAAGCGGCTGCCGCGAAGTGCCCGCCGCAGAACTGACGCGCGTCCTGGCCGCCTTTTGAAGCCCACGCCCATGAAAATCGCCACCTGGAATGTCAACTCCCTTACCGTGCGGCTGCCGCAGGTGCTCGACTGGCTGGCCGCCAACCCGGTCGATGCGCTGTGCCTGCAGGAACTCAAGCTCAGCGACGACAAGTTTCCGCTGCAGGCGCTTGAAGCGGCGGGCTACCAGAGCGCGGTGTTCGGCCAGAAAACCTACAACGGCGTCGCCATCCTGAGCCGCTCGCCGGCGCGCAATGTGGTCAAGAACATCGTGGGCTTCACCGACGAGCAGTCCCGCGTCATTGCCGCCACGCTGGACATGCCGGGCGGCGAGCTGCGGCTGGTCAACGGCTATTTCGTCAACGGCCAGTCGCCGGGCAGCGACAAATTCGCCTACAAGATGAAGTGGCTGGACGGCCTGCGCGCCTGGCTGCAGCAGGAGCTTGCCGCCCACCCGAACCTGGTGCTGGTCGGCGACTTCAACATCACCGCCGACGACCGCGACACCTTCGACCCCGAAGGCCTGCGCGAGACCATCCATCACACCACCGAGGAGCGCGCGCATTTCAAGGCGCTGGTCAAGCTGGGCCTGACGGACGCTTTCCGCATGTTCGAGCAGCCCGAGAAAAGCTACTCTTGGTGGGACTACCGCGAGTTCGCCTTCCGGCGCAACCGGGGCATGCGAATCGACTACATCTTGGTCAGCGACGCGCTCAAGCCCAAGGTCGCCAGCTGCACTATTGACAAGCAGCCGCGCAAGAACGAGCGGCCCAGCGACCATGTGCCGGTCGTGGTGGAACTCGACTCGCTATAAAAACAATAGCTGCTTGCGCAGGCACTGCTTGCGCTAAAGCCTGTTTTCGGAATTATGTACTTGACAAACCCTAGTCAAGCCTTTGAGCTAACAATGAATTAGCATTTGAAATGCCGCTAATTTTGAGGCATTGCCAACAAGCGTGTGCGAACTTGTTTGGCTGCCTCTGCCAATTCTGTAATCTGTTTTGGAGTTGCGTCATCCATCACATTTGCAGTAATCGTGTCCAAAAATACGCATGTCTCCAAAATCGACAGCTGATACCCGCTCCGGTCTGGGTGTGTTGCGAGATGCCTCAACAGTTGAAAAAGTATTTCAGATGTTGGATTTTCGAACTGTATTAGCTGGCGTCTTTTCATTACTGCTTCTTCAGGTGCTGGCGGTTTTGCTACCTTTGGCTTTGGCGGCGTGTTGAGCATCCGCCGCAACACGTCCTCAGAATTGATCGGCTCAGGAGCCGGGTTCGGCATTGATTTTTTCATTAGCGGAATTATCCCCGCTAGTCGCCTGGGTAGCCGAAAACAGCGCGATCTTGAATTCCACAAAAGACTTGAGCATCTTGTATGCAGCGAGGTCCGGGACGCTACTGAACTGCATAGTAAATACCTTACCGTCGGGCAGATACACCACCTCAGGTTCCGGTGTGCCAAGCGCATAGTGCCGTTGCACTGGTGCATTCTGCCTTGGCTCTAGCGCACTACCATAGTCACGCCGCATAACAGGGGTCATAGTATCAATCATATCCTCTGCTCTAATGTCATTGTCTTCTGTCTCTATCTTACTAGATAGAGACAAGCCGTCAAGAACTGATACTTTTGCAAACGTATGATTTTGCTTAAGAATTTTTGTTACCGTAAGTGCATTTGATTGGGTGAACTTCTTCTCAAAGACTAAATAATGATTAATCGTAGAGTCCTGAGGCAGTTTTTCGGACCATTTTGAATAGATATCTTTCGCTACAGGTGGATTTAAAGCTGCCTTAAGCACATATTGCTCTTTCTCGCTCTCATCTTCCCTTTGATCAAGCAAGATGCGTAGTGCCAAGTCACTCAATTTAAAAAGACGACCTCCACTAGAGACCCCTACTTCCTCAAGCAAACCATAGCTCTTGAGAGCTCCAACTGTCTGTAGCGCACCGCTACTTTTTTCGCTATACCGCCAGTGCATGACTAGCCTAGAAAGCGGCACAGTGCTTCGCCCTTCCTCTTGTTGCATCTGACGGACGCGCTCTATAGCGGCCTGAAGGTCGATGAATGGAAATGAAGGGCTACGGTCTTTACTCTTTTTGGTGTCGGTTGGATCGGTCATCTGAACCCCTTTGATTGTGAGATTGCATTTTGCCAGCAATCTCTGATAAGATCAATCCAGCTTATCGCTGATCCGGTTCATTTGCAATCAGCCAATAAGGAGATAAGGGTTGCACAGCACGACAGTGCAGGGCATAATACTGACATCTAAGGAGTACCGCCGTGCGGAGATGATTCAGTGGACGGGTTGTCATTGCTACCGACGCCCGCCCCAAATAGAAAAGGTCCTTAGCAGTCCAACTTTCGTAGGGCGAACTGCATAAGGACCGGAGTGGCTTTTTAGGCGCTTTAACGAGCAGCGGGTAGAACCGCTGGCTCGCTACATGAAACGGGTATTCGAGGGCGGACCCTTTTCAACCGATTCCATTCGTTGCTTAGACGAACCTTTATTCTAGTCTGTCAAGGGGATTCGGTCAATAGTCGCCCTCGTTAACGCGAGGACTACCCATGTCCAATTTTCTCCAACGCTATAAAAGCGTCCATGTCCGTTCTTATGTGCGGACCCGTTTTGGCAATCTGGAAACCGTGTGTACGCACTGGCGGTCACTTCCAGGCCAAATGAATCTGTTCGATTAACGTGAGCAAGGGTCGGTTATTAACCGGCCCTTTTCATTTGCTGCCTCTCATCAATTTGCACAGCAAACCTTCAAACTTAGACGGCTTGTTGTCCGTCAAGTCTTCGATATGTCAGACGCTTGCCGCTGATACCCTTAAGTGCCAAGTTTGTGCGGTCGGTATCGCTGTAACCTAAAGCCGTGCGGCTGTTGTAGCGAAAGTCAAACTCATTGCAATAACGCTGCAGGTGTTGTTCGCCAACATGGTGGAACGTACCAATCAGGCCACGCTTAAGAATTGAAAAATAGCCTTCAACAGTGTTTGAGTGCATGTTGCCGTTCACGTATTGACCGATGCTGTGATGGGTAGTGCTATGTGATGCGTACTCTTTGCCAAGACGCTTGTAGACGCGAGCCTCATCTGTCATCAGATTGGCGTCTTTGGCGACATGCTTATCCATGACTGCTTTAAGGGTCTTTGCGTTGACCATCTGAACGTGAAACGTGCGTACTTTGCCCTCGCGCTGCACGAGAGAGAAGATTTTTTCTTTGGCAACACCACCGCGCAGATCGGCGTACATCATGCCAATTTTGGAGCGCTTGTTATTTCCCCAATAGGTTTCGTCGGCTTCGACAGTACCGCCGCCAGAGCCAAGCAGGCCATCGGGGCTGGTGGTCATCGCTTCACGGATGCGATGCGACATGAACCATGCTGTTTTGTACGTTACGCCAAGCATGCGCTCGAGCTGTTTAGCGCTGATGCCTTTCTTGCTGGCGCACATCAGATGAACAGCTTGAAGCCAGACATTCAGAGCGATTTTTGAACGTTCAAATACCGTTCCGACAGTCACAGTGAATTGGCTGGCGCAATCGACGCATTTGTAAAGACCTGGGCGAGTGGACTTGCCTTGTAGTTTGTAGTGAACGCCCAATGAACCGCAATGAGGGCAAACAATCCCGTTGGCCCAGCGCAAGGCTTCTAGGTACTCGCGAGCCTTGTCTGCATCTTGAAACTGTGGTTGATTGAGAATTGCTTCAGCCATAATTTTCTTTCGGTATGGCTAAAGTATCGCAAACTACCTAGGGTTTGTCAAGTACATAATTCCCCTGTTTTTGCTAAAAATTCGTAACTACTAACCTCCCCGAATGGCTCCTTCCCCGCTGGGGGGAAGGCTGGGATGGGGGCCAACGGTGGTTGAACCCCAGCGGCTGGTTTTTCATGCTTGCTGGCTTGACAATTGTGTGCGCCATGAAATTGACAGGGAATAGATTCGGGGAGGCCCCCATCCCAACCTTCCCCCAGCGGGGGAAGGGGCAAAGCGTATTCGGGGGCCATGGTGACCTTAGTAGTTACAAAAATTCATGCTGCAGCGCCGCGGACGGTGGCTGGACTGAACTCA